>JAGQOG010000482.1 GCA_020427695.1 Phycisphaerales bacterium | reverse complement strand
GAGGAGGAGGCGGGAGCGTCAGCCTGACGCGGGCGACCAGTTGGCCAGCAGGACCGCCAGATCGATCGCATCCACATGGCCATCCGCGGTCAGGTCGATCGGATCACCGGCATCGATCGGTCCCCAGGCGCCCAGGAGGAGCCCCAGGTCCGCCGCGTTCACCAGCCCGTCGCCATTGAGATCGCACCGATCGCCGGCCACGATCGTGAGACGCTGGTCCGCGGCCACGTCGCGAAGAACGGAGGTGGTTCCGTCGGCCCATTCGAAACGCAGCTCCGCGATCGACGCCGATCCGCCGAGCCCGAGGTGGATCGAAAGCTCGTCCTGCGACTGGTAGTTGCAGCCCCCGTCCAGGTAGCGCAGCAGTTGTCGGTCGGCGACAGTGGCCCGCACTCGGGTGCCGACGCCTCGCGCCACGAGCCGCGTGGCCGCGGACGTGTCGAATTCGATCTCGATCCAGTGGGTGGTCGGACCGGCGGGCAGATCGTTGCGGTAGAAGGTGGCGTGGTCCTTGTACGCGAAGATGAGGACATCGCGATCGCCGTCGTTGTCGGCATCGAACGTGAGCAGACCGCGGCCCTGAAGCGTGTGCCAGAGTCCGCAGGTGGCCGCGGCGTCGACAAACACACCGGAGCCGTCGTTGATCCACACCCGTGTCGGCTTGTTGTTGAACTCGGGCCAGAACGGCCACCCGTTCGTCTGGAGGAGATCCAGATCGCCGTCGTGATCGATGTCGCAGGCACTCGCTCCCCAGCCCCAGTTGCCGTTGACCACGCCCGAGGCCGCCGCGATCTCCTCGAAGAGGTGCTCGCCGGCGCTCCGGTAGAGCTTGTTGCCGGTGCCGGGCGACTCTGGGTTGCCGAGCGAGAAGATGCTGGTCACGAGCCAGTCCAGTGCGCCGTCGCCGTCGAGATCGCCCACCGTCGAGCCCATCCCGTTGTCGTCGAGACCAGTGCCGGAAGCGGTCGTGATGTTCGTGAACGTGCCGTTCTTGTTGTTCCTGAAGTAGCGCGACGTGTGGTAGTCGCCGCTGAGGAGCAGCTCCGGATAGTAGTCGCCGTCCATGTCCGCAAACCGCGGCGAGAAGCCGTGCACGCCGGGAAACGACAGCCCGGCTGCGAACGTCACGTCCGTGAACGTGCCGTTGCCGTTGTTGCGGAAGAGTCGATTCCCCTGGCTCTGCACCAGCCAGCCGGAGACGAAAAGGTCCAGGTTTCCATCGAGGTCGTAGTCGCCGAACGTCGCTCCAAGTCCGTCGCAGAGAATGGGGCTCGCGAACGCGACCCCGGCGGCGGATGCCACCTGCTCGAAGGAGCTCCGCCCGGTGTTGCGGTAGAGGCGATGCTTCCCCGGAGATGGGATCGTGCCGTCCAGGCCGCCGCTGGTCACGAAGATGTCGAGCCAGCCGTCGTTGTCGTAGTCGCCCACGGCGGCCGCCATCCCCATGTGCTTGATGGCCACGCCCCACGCGGCCGCTTCGTCGCTGAAGGTGCCGTCGCCGTTGTTGATGTAGAGCTGGTCCGGCGCCTTGCCGCCGATCACCACGAACACATCCTGGAAGCCGTCGTTGTTGAAGTCGCCGACCACGCCGCCACTGCACAGGTAGGAGATGAGGTTCGACCCCGCCTCCATCAGCGCCGACGGCTGGTGGGTGGCATTGATGCCCGCTTCCGTGGTTCGGTCGGAGAAGACCGCATCGGCCGAACGAGCCGAGGGGTCGGCCAACGACGACGAAACGAGCGCGCACAACACAAGCACGAAGCGCTTCGCACTCACGCTGCCCCCAATTCCCAATCCCGTCCTGAGGTTTCCTGGCGTGGCGGTCCCCCACGGACCGCCGGGCCATCAGCCCTACGATACCCCGGCCGGGTCGGGAAACAAGGGGGTCGTCGTCAAGGGGTCGCGCCGAAGCGGGTCATGCCATGACCAGGAGGAGCACGATCGCCAGGGCGACCTGCGTGGCGTAGGCCACCGTCACCATCCGCCCGAGGCGGAGGTTCCCGAGCACGAACACGATTCCGGTCTTGAAGGCCATGTTGGCCATCGTGGCCACCACGATCGTGCGCCATGCGGTGGAAGCGTCCAGCTTGCCGTCCCCGGCCAGCCGCGACATCGAAAGGGTGATGGCATCCATGTCCGTGGCCCCCGAGACGGCGGCAACCAGGTACAGGGCACCGGAGCCGAGATACTCACGGACCGCCGCCACCAGCACCAGGATGATCGCGTAGAGCGCCCCGAACACGAGTGCCGATCGAAGGTCAGCCGGATTCTCCTGTTCGGGAACAGTCACCTCCGAGCCGCGGGCCCGCCACCAGATGATCGCGGCGATGGTGGCCTGGGAGAGTCCCAGAACGACGATGGCGGGAGCGATGGTGGGGAAGACCGGTCCTCCCGCGACGTACATCTCGATCAGGATGCGCACGTAGACCACCACCGACGCCAGCATGATGCCGAGGAGCGCTGCGCTCGCGGCCGCGGGCGCGGTCGCGGCCCGGCGCGACAGCCCCACCGTGGTTGCGGTGCTGGAGACGAGTCCGCCCACCAATCCGGCCAACACACTGCCGGTACGGGCCCCAAGCCAACGGTAGAGCACGTAGCCGCCCAGCCCGATGCCGACCACGAGCACCACCATCAGCCACACCGAGCGCGGATTCAGGACATCGAACGGACCCATCGTGCGATTCGGAAGGACGGGCAGGATGACCAGTGTGATCAGGGCGAACTGCATGATCGCCCGGACATCGCGATCGCCCAGCTTGGCCACGAACGCTCGCAGAAGGGACTTGGCCTGAAGCAGGATGGCGACGCCTCCCCCGACCACCACGGCCACGGCGGTCCTTTCCATGGCGAGCAGCACGCCGACGGCGAACATCACGAGGATGGCGATCTCCGAGGTGATCCCGGGTTGGATGGGGGTGCTCGAGCGAGCCGCCGTGAGGTTGCTCACCGCCACGACCATCACCACGGCAAGCGTGGCGGCACCGATCACCCACCCGCCGAAGGTTGTCGCCGCGACGCCGGAGAGCACGCCCAGGATGGTGATGAGCGGAAACGTGCGGATGCCCGCCAGGGCGTTGTTGGTCCGCTCGCGCTGCATGCCGACCAGCATGCCGAGTCCGAGGGCCAGGGCCAGCGCCTGGAAGATGGTGGCGTTGTCCACGGGGACACTGTACACGGGCGGACAAGCGGTTGTCGCGCAGACGAAGGTGGTCCGAGGCGGTACCCTGCGGCCATGAAGCAGCGCCCCTTGGGTTTGTGCGTGCTTGCGTGTTTGGCCCTCGTGCTTGGCGGATGCAACTGGCCCAAGGCCGCCGCGTGGGACGAGGTCGAGACGGGTATGACCGAAGAGCAGGTGAGGGAACTGCTCGGAAGCCCCTCCTCGGTCCACGCTGTTCCCGAGGATCTCCGCGACACGCGCGACTTTGCAGGGTGGTGGCAGTACGGCGACAACCTCAGCTCCCGGGCGACCAACGCGGTCTTTCCGGATCAGCCCGACAACCGCGTGTGGGTGGTGTTCCTGAGCGCCGAGGGGCGGGTTGTCGGCAAGCGGCCGCCACTCGAGCCGGAGTGACGATGGCCCGCCCCCGCGCGTGGCGTCCCGACGAAGGGTCGACACCTCCACTCGGCGACGGTGCGGCACAAGACGGGGACCAGGTTGCCGCCTAGCCTCGCCCTGGCGGGGAGCGTGCCTGTTTCGCTCGCCGGCTGGTTCGAACTTGCGGTGGAGGCTTGGAGTCGGTCATGGCGACATTGACAAACCGTCGTGGGACGACGCTGCTCGCACTGGCGTTGGCGTCGAGTGTGGTGGCAATCGAGGTGGCGATCGCCGCGACCCCGATTCCGGCTTGTTCCCAGGATCCGGCGCCGCCGGCGCTCGCGATCGCCGAGGAGTCCGGCGCGCCGGCCCTGCCCGAGCGCCTCGCGGCGCTCGAGGAGCGCCTGGAGCGGGCGCGGGTGGAGCATCACATTCCCGGCATGTCGATTGCCGTCGTGGTCGGCGACGAGATCGTGCTGGCCCGCGGATTCGGCTCCCGCGATCTCGAACAGGACCTTCCCGCCGATGCGGAGACGCTCTACGCGATCGGATCGACCACCAAGGCGTTCACCAGCCTGCTCGTCGCCATGATGGTGGATGAGGGAAGGATGTCGTGGGACGAGCCCGTGCGCACGCATCTGCCCGCGTTCAGGCTGAGCGATCCCGAGGCTGACGCGGAGGTGACGATTCGCGACCTGCTCTGCCACCGCACCGGCCTCGCTCGGACCGATCTCCTCTGGGCCAACGGGCGGGCGACCGCCGACCAGATCTTTGCCGCCTTGGCGACGGCGGAACTGAAGGACCCGTTCCGCCGCGCCTTCAACTACAACAACATCGGCTTCCTCGCCGCCGGCGAGGCCGCCGCCAGCGCCGCGGGAATCCCCTGGACGGCGCTCCTTCAGACCCGCATCCTCGATCGAATCGGCATGCTCGACACCGTGACCTCGATCGAGGCCATGCAGCAGCGGCCGAACGCCAGCAAGGGGTATGTCTGGGACGACGAGCAGGCTTCCTTCCGGAACCTGCCCATGCGCTCGATCGCCAGTTGTGCTCCCGCCGGAGCCATCAACGCCAACGTGCTCGACATGAGCCGTTGGCTGCGACTTCAGCTCGGGCGCGGCTCGTTCGACGGGCAGCGCCTGGTCAGCGAGAAGAACCTGCGGGAGACCTGGACGCGTGCGATCGACGTCGCACCCGGAGTCGGATACGGCCTGGGCTGGATGGTGCACGACTGGAACGGCACGCCGATGATCGAGCACGGCGGCAACATCGACGGCTTTGCCGCCGAGGTGGCGATGCTTCCGGAGAAGGGAGCGGGGTTCGTCCTCCTCACGAACGTGAGCGCCACTCCCTTGGCCGCCGAGGCGCAGCACCTCGTCTGGGAGGCGTTGTTCCCCACGCCGGGCGCGGACGACGGCGCCATGCGTGCGTCCGAGCTTGCTCCCTACACGGGAAAGTTCCGCTTCGATCAGCTCGGTGTCGACGTGACGGTGCTGGTCAAGGACGGAAAGCTCTGCTGCGACGTCCCGGGCCAGACGGTGTACGAGCTCAGGTGGCCCGACGAGGAGGGGAAGTGGGCCTTCGCCCTGACCGACACCGTCAAGGTGAGTTTCGAGAAGGACTCGGAGGGTGCGGTCGCGTCGATGGCGATGTATCAGGCGGGACTGCGGTTCGTGCTGCCACGGGTCAACGCCGACGGCTCGATCACGTCCCCCGGTCCGGACGACCGCCCGTTCACGCTGGACGAGCTCCGCGCCTTCACGGGCGTGTACCGCTTCGAGAAGGCCAAGCAGGATTGGCGCGTGCTCCTCAAGAACGGGCGGCTGGCGATCGACGTGCCGGGCCAGATGGTGTACGAACTGAACTGGCCCGACGCCGAAGGACACTGGGTCTTCGCCGCCACCGACGCGGTCAAGGTGTCCTTCGAGAGGAATGCCGAGGGGGCGGTCGATCAACTCACGTGCTACCAGGCGGGACAGACACTGCCCATGCCGCGGACCGGTCCGGTCGAGGATGGCGAGCTCCCGTCGGTGGACGACCTCATGGCCCTTCGTACGGCCCGGGTCGACCGCGCTGCGGCGGACGAACTCGGCGTCGTTCGCATCACCGGTTCGATGCGCTTCGTTCAGCAGGGCATCGACGCGACCGTCGTGTCCACTTCGGATCAGCACGGCCGCTTCGCGCTCCTCATCGACGCAGGCGTCTTCGGCACGATTCGCATGGCGTGCGACGGCACGACCGCGTGGACCGAGGTCCTGGGCGGCCCGGTCGAGGAGATCACCGGGGATCGAGTGTCAGAGATCCGTCGAGCGGCTACGAACATGTTCGTGCGCGACCTGCGCGAGGACTACGACGCAGTCGAGGTCGTCCGTCGCGACACGTTGGATGGGCAGCCGGTGATCGTCGTGCGCGGCCGCAGCGCGGACGGCAAGCGATCGTCGACGGAGTTCGTCGATCCGGCCACGGGGCTGGCGCTGAAGGAGGAGTCGATCACGACAGCGCCCGGGATCGGTCGCGTGCCGTCCAGCGCGCGCTACGCCGACTACCGGGCGTTCGAGGGTCTGACGATTCCAACCCGGATCACAGTCGATTCGATGGGCACCGGGAAGGCGACCATGACGGTCGATTCGGTCGCGACCAAGGTCGAGGCCGAGCCGGAGACGTTCGTGATCCGATCGTCGAGTGAGTGACCGGAGAAGCGAGAAGCTCGCGTCCGGTCGCCGCGAAGTCAGGTCGATCCCCTGTCCCTCTGTCCCTTCGTCCCTCTGTCCCTGCACGCGAGACGCACGACGTTCACTCGGGTCCGTCCGAGCGGCGTTTCCGCCGTCGTGCCGTGGAATCGCCGCGGGCGGATCGTTCACCGTCGATGCGAAGACGGCCCCGAACACGCCGTACATTGCCCGAGTGATCGCCCGTGTGAACAGTTTCGTTCTGCAAGGCATCGAGGCGCTGCCGTGCGAGATCGAGGCGCACCTGAACTGGCAGGGGCTTCCGAAGACCACCATTGTGGGTCTTCCCGATGTCGCGGTGAAGGAGGCGGCGGAACGTGTGCGTTCGGCGATGGGGAACTGCGGCTACTCGTGGCCCCAGCAGCGGCTCACGATCAACCTTGCCCCGGCCGATGTGAAGAAGGAGGGGCCGGTCTACGACCTGCCCGTGGCGGTGGCGGTCCTGGTGGTGCAGTGTGCCATCGGCGCCGAGGGTGACGCGTCGGCGAGGATGTCCAAGGCCGCCCGGCTCGCCGCTGACGGTGCGGAGACCGGTCCGCATGCCGCGGGGGATCCGGTGGCCATCGCGGCGACGACCACCGGATGTCGCGTCAGGCTGTGTGACTTCCTTCTGGCCGGCGAACTCGCCCTCGATGGTCGCCTCCGACCGTTCCGTGGCGCGATCGGCCTGGCGCTCCTGGCCAAGCGGCTGCATCGGCGCGGGGTGATCGTTCCGTGCGAGAACGCGGAGGAGGCCGCGGTCGTGGACGGAATCGAGGTGCGCGGCGCGGGACATCTGGGGGAGGTCGTCGCGTTCTTCAACGGCGTTGCCCCGCTCCCCCCCGTGGAACCGGTGGACGTCGAGGCGAGGATCGCCGAGACCGGCGCGGAGATCGACTTCGGAGAGGTGCGCGGACAGGAAGCCGGCAAGCGTGCTCTCACAATTGCGGCCGCCGGGGGCCACAACGTTCTGCTCATCGGGCCGGCGGGCGCGGGCAAGACCATGATGGCCCGAGCCCTTCCGGGGATTCTGCCGCCGCTTTCGCGCGAGGAGGCGCTTGAAGTGACTCGCATTCACTCGAGCGCCGGGGCACTCCCGCGCGGAGCGGCGGTGGTCGCCCGCCGGCCCGTTCGATCACCGCACCACACGGCCAGCACGGCGGCGGTCGTGGGTGGGGGGTCGGTCCCGCGGCCGGGCGAGGTCAGCCTTGCCCACCGCGGGATCCTCTTTCTCGACGAGCTGCCGGAGTTCACCCGCGCGGTGTTGGAGTCGCTGCGCGAGCCGCTCGAGGATGGGCAGGTGACGATCGCCCGGGCCCATGCCACGTTGCGGTTCCCGGCTCGTTTCATGCTCGTGGCGGCCATGAACCCCAGCCATCGTGGCGACGGTCGGGTGGCCGACCTCGCCGGCGGCGGCGACGACCGCTATCTGGCTCGGCTCTCCGGTCCGCTCGTCGATCGGATCGATCTGCACGTGGAGGTGTCGGCCGTGCCTTTCCGGCAGCTCTCGGGCGCCAGGCGCGGCACCGACACCGCGACCATGCGGGCGCGGGTGATCGCGGCGCGCCGGCGCATGCTCGATCGAAACGGAGGGCGCAGCAACGGCGAACTGCCCGGCCGGCAGCTCGATCGCCTGGCAACGATGGACGAGCCGACGCGGGCGTTGCTTGACGAGGCGATGACCGCGCTGGGACTCAGCGCCCGCGCCTACGACAAGATCCGCCGCGTCGCCCGCACCATCGCCGACCTGGGGGAAAGCGACGCCGTTGGTCTGGAGCACGTCGCCGAGGCGGTCCAGTACCGGCTTCTGGATCGGAGGTAGGGGCCTGATGCGGCTTGCGGCGGGCAGCGAAACGGGCGCTTGCCGCCGGATCTCGGCGACCGGACCGGCCGACGCTCGTATGGACAGGGCACGCCAAGGCGGTGGGGGAGCGATCGCGAATGACCAGCCAGGTCCGTCATCTCGAAGCCGCCGACGCGGCCGCTTTCCACGCGTTGCGGCGCGAGGCGCTCCTCGACACGCCCCTCGCGTTCGGATCGTCCCCGGAGGACGATCGGTTCGCCGATCTGGACGCGGTGCACGAGCAGCTTCGTCGCGGGCCGGAGGCCGTGATCATCGGCGCGTTTCTCCCGTCGCTCGTCGGGTGTGTCGGGGTGTATCGCGATCCCCACGTGAAGTTCGCCCACCGCGCACACGTTTGGGGCATGTACGTGGCGCCAGCGGCGCGTCGACAGGGCCTGGGCACGCAGCTCATCGAGGCGGCAGTGGCCCATGCGCGGACGCTGCCCGATGTGATCTGGGTCCAGCTTGGCGTCAGCGCCGCGGCTCCAGTCGCGCGGCGGCTCTACGAACGGGCCGGCTTCCGCGAGTGGGGCATCGAGCCCGAGGCGACGCGGTACGGGGACCGTCTCGTCGACGAGCACCACCTGGCGCTGCGGCTGCGGTAGCGCGCCGGGTCACGGTCCCGATCGCGGCCCCGGCCCAACCGCCGAACCAGCCCCTGGCCCTATCCCCCGGCTCCGACCGCGACGCCGCGACGCACTTCCTACAGGCCCGGGGCAAACCCGCGCCGCATGGTGTTCTCGCACACCGCCCGGGGCTCGACGAACTGCAGCAGGTAGTCGCATCCTCCCGCCTTGCTGCCCACACCGCTCATGCCGAATCCGCCGAAGGGCTGGCGGCCGACCAGCGCGCCGGTGATGCCGCGGTTGAGGTAGAGGTTGCCGACGCGATACTCGCGCCGGGCCCGTTCGAGGTGGCTCGGCTTGCGGCTGAACACGCCGCCGGTCAGCTTGTAGGCGGTCGAGTTGGCGACCGCGAGCGCCTCGTCGAAGTCCTTCACCCGAATCACTGCGAGGACGGGTCCGAAGATCTCCTCGTTGGCGAGCCGATGCTCGGGGCGAATGCCGGAGAAGACCGCGGGCCCCACGTACGGCTTGCCGACCTTCTCGGCGAGCCCCGGCGGGACCTCGAGCTGGACCTCGAGCCGACCTTCCTGCTTGCCGATCTCGACATAGGAGCGGATCTTCGCCGCCGCCTCCTCGTCGATGACCGGACCGACGTCGGTGCCGGGATCGAGCGGATTGCCGACCACGAGGCTCCGCGTGCTCTCGACCAGGCGGTGCAGAAACACGTCGTGCGCGCTCTCGACCACGATCGCCCGGCTGCATGCGGAGCACTTTTGGCCGCAGAACCCGAAGGCGCTCTGACGCACACCCAGCACGGCCTCGTCGAGGTCGGCGCTGGCGTCCACGATGATCGCATTCTTGCCGCCCATCTCGCAGACGACCTTCTTCACCTCCGCTTGGCGCTTGGGATCGGTCTTGGCCGCCGCCTCGATGATGTTGAGGCCGACCGCCATGCTGCCGGTGAAGGCGATCAGCGCCACCTTCGGGTGGCGCACCAGCGCGGCGCCGACGGTCTCGCCGGCGCCGGGCAGGAAGGCCAGCGCGTCGCGCGGCACGCCCGCCTTCCACAGGATGTCGCAGAGGAGGCGGGCGATTCCCGGCGTCTGCTCCGCGGGCTTCACGACCACCACGTTCCCCGTTGCCAACGCGGCCGTCGTCATGCCGGCGCAGATCGCGAGCGGGAAGTTCCACGGGCTGATGACGGCGGCGACGCCGCGGGGTTGGTACCACTGCTGGTCCAGCTCCCCCACGTAGCGCCCGAGCCGGGCCGGCTCGAACATGGGCACGGCCAGTCGGGCGTAGTACTCGCAGAAGTCGATCGCCTCGCAGACGTCGGCATCCGCTTCGCGCCAAGGCTTGCCCGACTCGCGAATGATCACGCCCGACAGCTCGTCGCGCGTGTCGCGCATGATCTGAGCCGCGGTGACCAGCGCTTGCGCCCGGGCGCGCGGTGTCGCGTCGCGCCACGTCGGGAAGTACGCGTGCAGCCGCTCGATGGCCGCGTTCGCCTGTTCGACCGTGCTGTCGTTCGCAACCGTCGGCACACTCGCACGGGCGATCACCTCGCCGAAGCGTTCGCGCTGGGAACGGGCCGCGAAGTTGCGCATGGGCTCGGTATGGAACGGCCGCCCGTCCCCGACGCCATCGACGGCCGGGGCGAGGAGGTGCCGCTCCGGTGCTTCGGCGATGCGCTGGATGCCCGGATCGGTCGCGTGCCGACGATGCGGCGAAGCCAGGAGGAGGTCGGGCGAGGCGTTGTCGAGAAAGCCCGCCTTGAGCCACGACTCGTTGGACGTGTTCTCAAGAAGCCGGCGCACGAGGTACGCCATGCCGGGGATCATCTCGCCCACGGGGACGTATTCCCGCACGCGTAGCCCCTGCTCGGTGGCCGCCGCCTTGAGCTGGTCGGCCATGCCGTGCAACATCTGGAGCTCGAGGGCCGAACTCGGCAGGCCGTGCTTCTCCAGCGTGGCGAGGGCGAACGCGATCGAGCGGGCGTTGTGCGAACCGAGTGCGAGCTTCACGCCGCCCTCGCCGGCCCGTCGCGGCATCGACTCGACGAACGCGGCGGTCATCCGCTCGAAGCAGGCGTCGGTGTCGCTCTTGCGGCTCCAGACGGGAACGGGCCAGCCCTGCTGCTCGGCGTGGATCGTCTCGTAGTCCCAGTAGGCGCCCTTGACCAGGCGAACCGTGACCACCCGACCGGTGCGGGTGGACCAGTCGATGATGCGCCGGGCGTCGTCGTCGCCGCTGCGCAGGTACGCCTGCATGGCGAGCCCGGCCTCGAAGTCCACCGCCTCGCAACAGCGCATGAAGAGCTCGAGCGTCAGGTCCTTGAGGGCGAACTGCTCCATGTCGAAGTTGATCAGCACGCCGTGTCGCTTGGCGCTCTCGAGGATCGGCAGCAGGCCTTCCATGAGGCCGCGGATCGATCCCTCGGTGTCGATGGGATCGGTGCGGGCGTGCAGCGAGCTGATCTTGATCGAGACGTTGCAGCGGGGAATGGGACCGAGGTGGTCGGTCTCGAGCCGGGGGTTCGCCGGCCACTCCGCCACGGCCGCCGGCAGGTTCTCGATGAGATCGAGGTACTTCTTGCGGTACTCGACCGCCTCCACATCGCTCACACACGCCTCGCCGAGGAGATCCACCGAGAAGGCGAGGCCCTCGTTCCACAGCTTGCGCAGCTTGGGCAAGGCGCTCTTGGCATCGGTGCCGGCGATGAACTTCTCCGCCATCCCGGTGATCTGTCCCGACATGGTCTTCGCCATGAGGCCCTTGGCGAGACCGCCCATCTTGAGTCCCAGGTCGAGGCCCGGTGGCGGGGTGACGCCGGGCTGCGTGAGGTAGTCCACGAGGTGCTCGTGCACCTGCTCGGGTGTCCGCAGCATCGGGAACGCGTCCACGAAACGGAACAACTGGACCTTGAACGCCTCGTCCTTCATGGACCAGTCCATGAGCTTGTCCGACCAGAACTGGGTGGACAGCATGCCGGCCTTGTTGCGCCGCGCCGCGTCGAGGAACGCGACGCCGATGGCGCGGATGCGCTGCTCCAGCGCGGGATCGGCGGGAAGAGCCTCGCCGCGGTCGATCACGACGGGCGCGGTCGGCGACGGCGGAACGGACTTGCCGGGGGCGACGGTGGTGGCGGACTTGCCGCCGCCGCGGTTCTTGAAGAACAGGGCCATGAAGGCTCCGAGGGCAGGAATGCGGTTGTCGAACGGGCCCAGTATACGGGCGCCGCTGCGCGGCTTGCGCCGCGGGCCGCTGGCGCGGCCGGGTATCAGGTATCCGTTATCAGGGGGCGCGGACG
>JAGQOG010000045.1 GCA_020427695.1 Phycisphaerales bacterium | reverse complement strand
TGGACGACATGGAGGCGTGCGCGGATCCGCTGGGGGCCGGCAACCCCGCGCGCCGCTTGTCCACCTGGAACGCATGGCTCATGGCGCCGGAGGCGCTCGCCCAACGGACAAACGAGTGGTCCGCCTTGGCACCCGAAGCCGTGGCCGCGGCCGTCGCCCGCGACGACCAGCGCCTTCTGGGGACGGTCGAGGACCTTGAACGCGGTCTCGCGGTCCCGCGGCTCGCCCATCGGCTGAGCCAACGACTCGCCGATTCCCTGCCGAAGTGCGAGGCCGAGCCAACCGTGTCGTTGATCCTGGCCCCGCTCGAGGATTCCCCAGCCGAGGTCTGGCGCGGCGTCGCGCCGGAGGCGGTGGCCCTCCTGTGCCGGTACGAAGCCGAGATGCAACGAGCGGATCCGGCCCGCCCCGAGCGCGAGCGCCGCCGGATCGCGAGCTACACCGACGCGGTCGCCCTCGGGTTGCTTCAGGACCTGGGGGAAACGCGAACGGTGCTGCCGACGATCACGCTTCCCTCGCCACCACCGGAAGCAAAGCGCCGGCCGTGACCGTCCCCGGCGCCTCGTGTTCCGAACACGTCGGGGGCCGGCTCGACCCGCTACCCTCTTCACCATGAACATCCTGATTGTCGGCCCGCACCCGGACGACCAAGAGCTCGGCATGGGCGGCACGATCGCCCGGCTTGCGGCCGAGGGTCACGATGTCCTGCTCCTGGACATGACCAACGGGGAGCCGACCCCCCACGGCACACCCGAAGTGCGGGCGCGGGAGGCGGCGGATGCGGCAGCCATCCTCGGGGTGCGGCGCGTGTGCATCGACCTGCCCAACCGGGAGATCGTGCACACGATCGCGGCCCGCCATGCGGTCGCGGGCGTGATCCGCCAACACCGGGCGGCCGTCGTCTTCACGCCGTACTTCGAGGATGCCCATCCCGACCACGTGGCCACGACGCGGATCGTCGAGGACGCCCGCTTCGACGCGAAGCTGACCAAGACCGACCTGCCCGGCGAGCCGATCTACCCGCGATGGCTGTTCTACTACTACTGCACGCACCTGCGCATCGTGCCGTCGCCGAGCTTCCTGATCGACGTCAGCGGCCACGAGGGCACCAAGGAACGATCGATCGTCGCGTACCACAGCCAGTTCGTCGTGCCGGAGCGGAACCGCCCGGTCGTCGAGTGGGTGGCCGCCGCGAACCGCTACTTCGGCAGCCGCATCGGCACCACCGCGGCGGAGCCGTTCTTCACCCGCGAACCACTCGGCCTCGCGGGTCTGGCGGGTATCGTCGGCGTCGGCTGATGGGCTGAATGCGGTCGATCGAGCGCCGGCGTGGCGAGTCGAAATGGGGGTCGAGCATGATGACGCTGGCCGCAGGCGACGACGGACTCACCCTATTCGTCGTCACGGTCCTGGTGCTCGGAGCGGCGTTCATTGCCGGCCTGGTATTCATGGTGATCGACATGCGTCGCCACATGAAAGCAACCGCGGTCCAGGACCAGCGCTGTCCGCGCTGCAACTACGACCTGCATGGCGCACCGCACGAGCGCTGCCCGGAGTGCGGCAGTGTGACAACGCCGTTGCCGCCCGATCGCGCGAAGTCGGCGCGATGATCCGGACCGAGGCCCGGTCGGTCGTTGCGGCGCATCTTGAGGGGTACCCGCGGCCGGTCTCACGCGGAAACCGTGTAGCCGGGGTTGGACACCCGAGTCCGGTTCGGTCTGCGGGAACTGCCCAACGAACTTCCCGCTCCGGAGATCGCTTCCTGAGTGCGACCAATCCACCCTGATCCACCAACGGTGCGAGGCGGCCCGCCGCTATCATCCGGCCCGTGACAGGCGGTCCCCCGAAGAGCATCGGCCACTACGAGGTCACCCGCGAACTCGGGCGCGGGGGAATGGGCGTGGTCTACCTTGGCCGCGACACGCGTCTCGACCGAGATGTGGCGATCAAGGCGCTGCCTGCCGAGCTGGCATCGGACCCGGTCTGCCTGGATCGCTTCGAGCGCGAGGCGAAGACCCTCGCCGGGCTGCACCACCCCAACATCGCGGGCATCTACGGCATCGTGGAGCAGGACGGCGCCAAGTACCTCGTCCTCGAGTACATCGAGGGGGAGACGCTCGCCGACCGGATCGATCGCGGACCGATCCGCGTGGACGAGGCGCTTGAGCTGGCGGCCGAGATCGCCGCAGGTGTCGAGGCAGCACACGAGGCCGGGGTGATCCACCGGGACCTCAAGCCTGGCAACATCATCGTGACGCCGGGGGGCAAGGCGCGGGTCCTCGACTTCGGGCTCGCACGGTTCGACGAGGGCGGTTCCTCGTCCAGCGGGCGCCACGACTCCCCCACGATCACGGTGCCCCAGCCCCAGCACTCGCCGACGATTGCCGGGACGATCCTG
>JAGQOG010000481.1 GCA_020427695.1 Phycisphaerales bacterium | reverse complement strand
CGCTCGATGTGCTCGCCCAGCCAGAGGTCGGCCTGGACGCGGTTGGGCATGCCGGTCAGCGGCGAGACGTGCCGCATGGCGTCGCCTTGGGAGGCGGCGGCGGCGCTGAGCAGGCGGCGCAGCGTGACCACGCCCACGATGTTCTGGCCATCGGCGACGACCAGCGGATGAAGCATTTCGGCATCGGGCCGGTTGGAGGCGATCTCGAGCGCGTCGGCCAAGGCAAGATCGGGATCGACCAGAAGGTTGTCGGCGCGGCAGAGGCGCAGGACGGGCGTTCTCCGCTGCTCGGCGCTGAGCATCGCCTCCCGCACGGCGCTCGCGGGCAGCCATCCGACGAAGCGCGGTCCCTCCATGAGGACCAGGCCCGGGCGGTTCCGCGACTCCTGAAGCAGCCGGTCGGCATCGTCCGCGGCAAGTCCCGCCGGACACTCGGTGGCCGGTTCGGCCAGGTTGCGCATGGTGGTCGTGAGCGGGTTGTGGAACCGGCTCATGCCCGCCTTCTCGTGCAGGAAGCGGATCGTCGCGGTCAGGCCCTCGCGCACCGGGGCCTGCAAGGAGCCGGGGCGGGCGATGAAGAACCCCTGCGCGTGGGAGACGCCCAGCTCGATCAGCCGCGCCAGCTGCTCGTGGCGCTCCACGCCCTCGGCCACGATGCGCATGTTGCACAGCTTGGCGAAGTGGACCACGAAGCGGATGATGGACTGCTTGTACGGGTCGTTCTCGATGTCGTCGATCAGCTCGATGTCGAGCTTCAGCCAATTCGGCCGCAGCGCCATCATGCGCTTGAGGCCGTTCATCCCCGATCCGACGTCGTCGATCGCCACCGCGTAGCCGCGTTCGCGCATCTCGAGCACATGGCGATCGAGGATGCTGTCGCTCGCGGGGGCGGACTGCTCCGTGACCTCCAGCACGACGCGGCGCGGATTCAGCCACGGACACCGTCCCAGCAGCGCCTCGATCGAGCTGCTGAAGTCGGCGTGGCAGAACACCTCGGGACTGTTGTTGACGAAGAGCAGGCATCCCGGCGGCAGCTCGCGGCTGAGCTCGAACGTCCGGGTGCGGGCCGCACGCTCCAGCTCGTCCAGCACGCCCGCCCGCTCCGCCGCCGCGAAGAGCGCGCCGGTGTTCTCGAACGTTTCCGTATCGGCCAGGCGCGTCAGCGCTTCGTACCCGATGATCTCGCCGCTGGCGAGGTCCACGATGGGCTGGAAGGCGATGCCGAGCGAGCCGTTGCCGAGGACGCGGAGCACGCGGGCCTTGGCCGTCTCCACGCCGACGGGGTGTGTTGATGTGTCCGATCCGCTCATGAGTGGGCGCCCCGCGCATGCGGTTCATGGAGGCTCCAAGCCTCGGCCCGTCGTGATCGGCCGCCAGCGGCGGAAACTGAAGGCGGTCCGGCCGACGGCGGCCTCAGGGGCATCGCCACGGTCCGTGGCGGCGGATCAATCGGCGAAACCGGCGCGGAACGCGGTTATGCGGACGGGGCTCCGGGCCTCACTCCCACCGGAACACGCCCTTGCGCCACGCATAGAGGTACGCCACCACCGACGCGGCCAGGAAGAACATGATGCGACCGAGGAAGAGCGTCGCCTCCGGACTTCGAGGTGTCAGTTGGCTGTACCCGACCGCCCACGGGTAGAGAAAGATGATCTCCACGTCGAACACGAGGAACGTCATCGCCAGGATGTAGAACCGCACGTTGAACCGCTTGCGGGCCGTGCCCACCGGGTTCATGCCGCTCTCGTAGGTGATGCCCTTGGTCTGCCCCGAGCGGGATGGTCCGAGGAGCTTGGTGGCGATGAGATTGAAGACGGCGAACAGGATCGCCATCGCGACCACGATTCCGACGGGCAGGTACACATCGAGGGCGAGGGCAAGCGAGATCGGAGTGGATGCGGTCACGGTCGAGCTCCGGCGGTTCCGGGTTGAACCGGGATCGTACCGCGGAAGCCGCGTCAGGGGTGTGGCGCGTACGGTCCACCCCAGCCGCGGCGGCCGATGTGGCGGGGCAGCCGATACGATGCCCGCATGTCGGCGATCCACCTGTGGACGATGCTCGCCCAGACGGAGGCGGCCGGTGCGCCGGCGGCGGAACCGCCGGGTGGTCTGTGGGGATGGCTGCACGAACTCGTGCCTTTCGGTGCCACCACCGTGCTCGTCCTCGCCGTGCTGGCGGGCGTGCATTGGCTCCTCATCACGCGCCGTCCGGGACTGACGACCTCCGAACGCCTGCCGCGGCAGCTCACCATGCTCGGCTTGTCCGTGGTGGGCCTCGCCGCCATCGCCCTGTCCCTGCCCATCAAGGAGTCCACCCAGGCGCAGATCATGGCGTTCCTGGGGGTGGTGGTGACCGGTGTGATCGGCCTCTCGTCGACGACGCTGGTCGCCAACGCCATGGCGGGGCTGATGCTCCGCTCCGTGCGGAGCTTCCGCCCCGGAGACTTTGTGAAGGTCGGAGAGCACCTGGGCCGGGTCACCGAGCGCGGGCTGTTCCACACCGAGATCCAGACGGAGGATCGCGACCTCACGACGCTTCCCAACCTCTACTTGATCCAGAACCCCCTGAAGGTCGTGCGATCGTCGGGAACGATCGTGTCGGCGACGATTTCGCTGGGCTACGACCTCGATCACGAACGGATCGAGAAGCTGCTGGTGAAGGCGGCGGAGTCGGCGGGTCTCGAGGAGCCCTTTGCCCAGGTGCTGGAGCTCGGCGACTTCAGCGTGACGTACCGCATCGCCGGCTTCCTCGGGGAGGTCAAGCAGATCCTCAGCGCCCGCTCGCGCCTGCGGCGATCGATGCTCGACACGCTCCACGGCGACGGGGTCGAGATCGTCTCGCCCAACTTCATGAATCAACGGCAGCTCGATCCGTCGAAGAAGGTCATCCCGAGCGCGAGCGCCGGCCGGCAGCGCAGGCCTGCCGCGCTCGAGGAGGAGTTGGTGCCCGAGGAGATCATCTTCGACAAGGCCGACGTCGCCGAGCGGCAATCGGCCCTCGAGCACGAGCGGGGCAAGATCAAGGAACGGATCGCCGAGCTCAAGAAGTCGATCGCCGCGGCGAAGGAGGACGACCTAGAGCGTCCGAAGCTGGAGGCGGAGTTGACCGAGGCCGAACAGCGCCTGGAGGCGATCGCGGCGGAGGTGGAGGAACTGGCTCCCGAGGTGGAAGCGACCGAGAAGGAGAAGGAGCCGGGGGCATCGCCGGTCGAGTCGAAGGCCGCCGGTTCACGCACCCCATCCGGTGCCACCGGGAATGGTCGATAGCGGCGGGTGGGCTCTATGATGGTCGCAACGTCGAAAGGCGGGGTGTAGCTCAGCTTGGTAGAGCGCCTGCTTTGGGAGCAGGAAGTCGT
>JAGQOG010000480.1 GCA_020427695.1 Phycisphaerales bacterium | reverse complement strand
TGCCTTGATGCCTCGATCCCTTGGTGTCTCCCTCCTTTACAATCCTCCCCCATGCGCATCGCCTTGGCCCAGGTCAACCCCACGGTCGGCGACGTCGCGGGCAATGCCCGCGCGTTGGTGGACGCGGCGACGCTGGCGCGGAGCCAAGGAGCCGACCTTGTCGTCGGGCCGGAGATGGCGCTCCTCGGGTATCCGCCGCGCGACTTGCTGTTGCGCGAGGGCGTGGTCGAGTCGTGCGAGCGGGCGGTGATGGACATCGCCCGGGCGGCGCGAGGCGTCACGGTGCTTGTGGGCCACCCGCGTCGCGCCGAGGGTGGATCGAGACCCCTTCGCAACAGTGTGAGCGCGGTGCGCGACGGTCGCGTCGTCGCCGTGTACGACAAGCGCCTCCTGCCGACCTACGACGTGTTCGACGAGGATCGGCACTTCTCGCCCGGGACGGTGCCGGTCGTGGTCGAGGCGGGGGGCTTGCGGGTCGGCGTGCTCGTGTGCGAGGACCTGTGGATGGCGGGCGACGCGGCCGTGGTGCGCCGGTATGGAATCGACTGCGTCGCGGAGACCGCGAGGCTCGGCTGCGACCTGCTGGCGGTGCCGAGCGCCAGTCCGTTCGTGCTGGGGAAGCCCGCCCGCCACCTGGCCCAGCTCCGCGAGGCGGCGCGACGGGGGAGCTGTCCCGTGGTCAGCGTCAACCAGGTGGGCGCAAACGACGACATGATCTTCGATGGCGGATCCGTGGTCATGGCCGCCGATGGAGCGGTCGTCGCCGCGGCCGGAAGCTGGAAGGCGGCGACGGTGGTCGCCGGATTGGACGATCGCCGCCCGACCGCTCCGCCCCCGGACGACGCGTTGGCGGATCTCTGGCATGCACTGGTGCTCGGGGTGGGCGACTACCTGCGCAAGACCGGGAACGCCCGGGCGGTGCTCGGCATCTCCGGTGGCATCGACTCCGCGCTCACGGCCGCGATCGCGGTGGGCGCCCTCGGCCCCGATCGGGTGGCCGGCCTGCTGATGCCCTCTCGCTACTCCTCGGCCGGATCCGTGGATGACGCCCTGGAACTCGCACGACGCCTGCGGCTGGGCCGGGTCGAGACCGTCCCCATCGAGGCGGGCCACACGGCGATGGCCGATACGCTGTCGGCGTGTCTCGGCGCGTCGGCGCAGGGCGTCGTCGACGAGAACGTGCAGTCGCGCTTGCGGGGACTGGTCGTCATGGCCTTTTCGAACGCAACGGGTTCCCTCGCTCTCGCCACCGGGAACAAGAGCGAGCTCGCGGTCGGGTACTGCACCCTCTACGGCGACATGGTGGGCGCGCTGGCGGTGATCGGCGACCTGGTGAAGGGCCGCGTCTATGCCCTGAGCCGATGGGTGAACGCCAACCATCGGGCGTGCGGATTCGCCGAACCGCCGATCCCCGAGTCGTCGATCGAGAAGGCGCCGTCGGCGGAGCTTCGTCCCGACCAGACGGATCAGGATTCGCTTCCACCGTACGAGGATCTCGACCCGGTGGTCGAAGCGCTGGTGGACGAGGACCGGTGGGTGGACGGCGCGGCCGCGTCCACGGGACGGGATCCGGCCACCGTCGCGCGGATCGCCGGCATGCTCGACCGCAACGAGTACAAGCGCCGACAGGCGCCGCTTGTTCTCAAGGTCACCGCCCGGACCTTCGGTCCCGGTCGCCGGATGCCGTTGGCGTTGCGCCAAGAAGCGAAGCCGAACGGGTGACGACGCCGTCGCGCACATCGTTGACGGTCCGTGGTCCGCGCATCATCGATGGCGCACTGAGCAGGCAATCCGCGTCGATGGCGTAAGCGGTCAGGAAGCCCCCGTACACGCAGCCGGTGTCGATGTTGACCACGTACGGCCGGCCCTCGGCGTCGCAGAGGACCAGCGGCTCGGAGAGCGGCTTGTGCCCCACCACGATCAGTCCGTCGGCGCCCGTGTACCGCTCCCACCAATGGCGTTCGCCTTCGAGGGCCTTGATGTGGATCTTGACGTCGTCGGGCGTCTCCGCGAGCCCGAGCTGGGGATCGATTCCCGCGTGCACGATGGTCCAGCCGGCGGCTGAATCGCGCAGTTCCTTTGTCTCGGTGGCCTCGACCATCAAACGCATCGCGAGGCGAAGCATGCCGTGCCGGGCCAGGATGTGCCAGCACTGCCGTTCGTGCTTGGGGAGCTGGTCCGGACTGACGCCCGACTGCACGCGGACCAGCGCCGCCAGCAGCCTGAGGTCGTGGTTGCCGCACACGAGGATGATCTCCTGGCCCGCGTCTCTCCGGTCGATGATCGCGCGGATGACCTCGTGGGGATGATCGCCCTTGGTCAGCAGGTCGCCCACGAACACCAGGCGAGCGCCGGCGTGGGCGCGGTCGACCGCGGCGAGCAGCCCTTGGAGCTCGTAGCCGCAGCCATGGACGTCGCCGATGGCGACCGTGACCATACGCGGAGAATACCGGATGCGCGGCGCGGGCGGCGGGCCCGCCGCTCCCATATGCTGCCTTCATGCCGATCCGCGTCCTGTCGCCGCTGCTCGTCAACCAGATCGCCGCGGGCGAGGTTGTGGAGCGCCCCGCCAGCGTCGTGAAGGAGCTGGTCGAGAACGCCGTGGATGCCGGCGCCGGCCGCATCGAGGTGAGCATCGAGAACGGCGGCCTCGACCTGATCCAGGTGGCCGACGATGGCACAGGCATCCGCGCCGACGAGCTCGCGCTGGCCGTCGCGTCGCACGCGACCAGCAAGATCGCAGATCCCGGGGATCTCGAGGCGATCTCCACGATGGGTTTCCGCGGCGAGGCGCTGGCGTCGATTGCCTCGGTGAGCCGGCTGCGGCTGCTCTCTCGCCCGCACGATGTTCCCGAAGGCGCGCAGATCGAGGTCGAGGGGGGCACGCTTCGCCCTGTTCGCCCCGCGTCGGCAGCGCCCGGAACCACGGTGCTCGTCCGCACCCTCTTCTTCAACACGCCGGCGCGACGGAAGTTCCTGCGCTCCGCGCGAGCCGAAGCGGGACGGGTGTCGGAGGTTGTCGAAGCGATCGCCATGGCCCATCCGGCGGTCGGCTTCCGCCTCGAGGTGGACGGGCGGGCCACGATCGACTTGCCGGCGGGCCAGGATCGCCGGGCGCGGGTGGTCGAGATCCTGGGGCGCGGCTTGGAACCGGAACTGCTGGAGATCGGCGACGAGACCGGCGGCGAAGTGCTCGCGATGTGGGGCCTGGTGGGCTTGCCTCGGATCGCGAAGGCCACGTCGAAGCATGTGCGGCTCTTCCTCAACGGCCGTTTCGTCACCGACCGCACGGTCCTCCACGCCTTGCGGGAGTCGTACCGGGGACTCGTCGAGCCGCATCGAAGCCCGGTGGCGGCGCTGTTCCTCCGGGTGGATCCGCACGACGTGGACGTGAACGTTCATCCCGCGAAGAGCGAGGTGCGGTTCCGCAATCCCTCCATGATCCACGGCCTGGTCCACCGCACGGTGCTTCGGCGCCTGCGACAGGCGGACCTGGTGCCCGAGCTCGACCTGGCGCGGATGGGGGGCGCAACCCCCGATCCGAAGCTCGGCGGCGCGTCGCTGGGCGCACCGAGCCAACGTTCGGAGGGCCACGCGGGGCCTTCATGGACCTGGTCCGGTTCGAGCGCGGCCCGCGGCCCGACCGCGCCCGCGAGTTGGTCGGGCTTCGATCTCGACGCCGCGCGAGAAGTGATGGCGGGATCGGCGCCGACCGGTCCGGCGTCCGCCGAAGCGCTGCCGACCATCCGCTTCGCGCCCGAAGTGATGCAGGTGCAGCGGCGGTACCTCGTGACCCAGGACGAGCACGGCATCGTGGTGATCGACCAGCATGCGCTCCACGAGCGTGTGATGTTCGAGCGCTTGCGCGAGCGCATCGAGCGGGGACCGTTGGAGTCGCAACGGCTCCTGGTGCCCGCCACAGCCGAGGTGGACGCCGGCGCCTCGGAGGCGATCGACGCCCTGGAACCGCTCCTCATGCGGCTCGGGATCGAAGCGACGCCGCTCGGGCCGCGCACGGTCGCGGTGCACGCGTTCCCCAGCCTCCTCTTCGAACGCGGGGTGGAGCCGGCACCGTTCGTTCAGGAACTGCTGACCCGGGCCGCGGACGAGGGACTTCCGCACGAGCCCGAAGCGGCGCTCGCGGAGGTTCTCGACATGATGGCGTGCAAGGCCGCGATCAAGTCGGGGGATCGCCTCTCCGAGTCCGAACTCGCCGAGCTGCTGGCGCTGCGGGAAACCGTGGAACGGGCGACGAACTGTCCGCACGGCAGGCCCACGAGCCTTCGGCTGACGGTCAGGGACCTCGATCGGCAGTTCGGTCGCAGCTGACTGGAGCCGACCGGAACCGTCGAGGAATTGGGATCCATCCATGATCTTCCCCATCGGTGTGGATGTGTCGCTGCAGCGGTGGCCCATCATGAACTGGGTCGTCATGGCGCTGATGGTGCTCGCGTACGTTTGGCAGATCGCCGACCCGGCCACCGCCGAGCGGTTCATCCTCAACGCCGATGGCGCTCCGGCGGGGCTCCTGAGCGAGGGCGTCAGCCCGTTCGCGGTCCAGCGCATCGACGAGCATCCGCTGTCGATCCTCGGCTCCATGTTCCTTCATGCCGACCTCGCGCATCTGGCCGGCAACCTTCTCGCCCTGTGGATCTTCGGGAACGCGGTCTGTGCCAAGGTCGGCAACATCGCGTACCTGCCGCTCTGGATCGCGTTCGGGATCGTTGCCGTCCTGCCCGACAAGTTGTTCGGATCCGTTCCCACGCTCGGCGCCAGCGGCGCGATTGCGGGCATTGCCGGTGTGTTCCTCGTCTACTACGTCCTGAACGACGTCACCGTCTTCTGGTTCTTCTACTTCCGAGCCGGCACGTTCGAGATCGCCGCCTACTGGGTCGTGCTGGTGAACGTGGGCTTCGATGTGCTCGGAGCCGCCAGCCATCGCGGCGGGATCGACTTCATGGCCCACCTTGTCGGCTACGGTGCGGGATTCAGCGTCGGACTGGCGCTCCTGAAGCTGGGCTGGTGCAAGGCGACGGAGCAGGAGCGGACCGTGCTCGACCTGTTCCGACGGCTCGGCGCCGGCGCGCACGCCCGTGGGGACCGGTCTGTGGCGGGGAGCGCGCTCACGCCGCAGATGCTCCGGCAGCGGCTGTACGTGCTCAACCAGAGCGGAGAGGCGGTTCCGCGACTGGTGGCGGAGATCGCCAGGCCCGGAGCTCCGGAGAAGGACCTCGCCTCCATGCTGGTCAGCGACGACGGCCAGCGCTGGACGAGCTTCGCCGAGTGGCGCCGGTCGTTCGCATCGGGTCCTTGAGCGGTCTCGGGCGACGTTCGGCGCTGCTCACCCCTGGTCCAGCGCCTCGGCGAGTCGTGGCCAGTCGGCCGCGTCGGCCCAGATGAAACACCCGAACTGGTCGCCAACCCGGATCGCCTCGATGGCATGCAGGTTGATGCCTTGGAGCGCGATGCGGTCGAGGCGCTCCACCAGGGCTCCGCCGCGGTCGCGTCCGGTCAGGAAGAAGGTCGTGCCTTCCTGCACCTCGAGCCCGGCGGACTCGGCGAAGTTCCGGAACTGGTCGGCGCTTTCGGGAACGCAGTAGAAGCGGGCGGTCTGGCTTGACGAACCGTAGCCCCAAAGTCCGAGAAGATTGACGTCGGCCTCGCGCATGCGTGCCGCCAGGCGGGCGAGTTCGCCCGGACGGTCCGGCAGGGCGATCGAGAAATCGGACATCATCTTCCAGTCGGCCATGAACATGCTCCTGACGCGGAGACCAGATTGGACCCCGTCGTGCGACGGACCGATGGGCAAGGTAGCACATGCTGTTCGGCGCAGTCGGCACGGCGTCATCGGGGGACGAATCGACCGCAATTCGGGAATCGGCGGGCCGCCGGAAGGGTTTTGGGGGGTATCGTTGATCCCATGACGGGCGGGCGGCACTCCCGTCGCCCCGTTCTTCGGGGACAACAACCTGGCCCGGGCACCGCGACCGCACGCCCGTGCCATGCTTCGAACCACATCAGGGAGACGACATGCCGATCCTGCCCCTTCTCGGAAAGCTCGCGCTCGTGCCCGCCGCCATCGCCGCGTACGTCGGGGTGATGGGGGGGACGGGCATGTGCCCCGCCTGCTCGAGCCTCCTTGCCAGCGTCACCGGCTCCTGTCCCCAGGCCGCCGCCGTGGCCACCGCCGAACCGGCATCGATGGCGCTGAGCGCCGACGCCGAAGCCGGAGAGAGTGCGGACGACGCCACGCAGCTCGTGAACGATCTGCTCCTGACCTTGGACGGCGACAAGACGGACCTCAAGAAGTTCGTCGGCAAGCCGATGGTGGTCGAGGCGTGGGCGACCTGGTGTCCGCCGTGCCGGAAGCAGCGCACGATCATGAAGGCGCTCGCCGACGAGATGAAGGGCGAGGTGGTCTTCGTTGGCGTGTCCTACGACACCGGCGGACCGGTCGGGGTGCAGAAGTTCCTTGAGAACAATCCCAGGATGGAGCACGAGTTCCTCTCGACCCCTGCGTTCCGCGCCACGGTGCAGCGGATGAACCGGCTGAACTCGATCCCCAAGACGATGTACATCGACCGGACCGGCCGTGTCATCGCGATCGACGTCGGACTGCACGACGCGGGCCATGTGCGCTCGCGAATCGCCCAGTTGAAGTGACCGCCGGTCGCGACCGCCCACGCTCGATTCCCCCGCGGCCCGCCTCGAGCGGGCCGCTTCCTTGTTCTGGTGGCGGCGGGAGTCCGTGCCCGGCCGCCGGACTCGCCCGCGCCAGCGGGCCTGCCGCCGTACACTCACGCCATGCCCCGGCTGACCGACCTTGCGTACGCGCTGGCCGCGCTGGTCACCGCGCCCGTATGGCTGTGGCGGATGACCCGGACCGGGAAGATCCGCACCGACTGGCGCGGCCGCTTTGGTCATCTCGAGCCGTGGCCCCGCACCGATCGTCCACGGGTGCTCCTTCATGCCGTGTCCGTCGGCGAGGTGAACGCTTGCCGACTCCTGGTCGATCGGCTTGCCGCCGCCCCGGAGCGCCCCGAGATCGCGATCGCCGCCACCACCGACACCGGCTTCGCCCGTGCGTCCGCCCTCTTCGCGGACCGGCACCGGGTGGTGCGCTTCCCCTTCGACTTCTCCTGGATGGTCCGACGATTCCTTGACGCGGTGGCGCCGGACGTCGTGGTGCATGCCGAGCTCGAGGTGTGGCCCAACTTCACGTCCTCGTGCCGTCGGCGCGGCATTCCCATCTGCGTGGTCAACGGTCGGATCAGCGAGCGGGGGATGCGCCGCTACCGCTGGGTGCGGCCGCTCGTGCGTCCGTCGTTCGCGCGCCTGTCGATCGTCGCGGCCCAGAACGAGACCTACGCCGAGCGGTTCCGAGCCCTCGGCCTGGCGGCCCACGATGTGGTCGTGACGGGCACCATGAAGTGGGACACGGCGGATCTCGCCGATCACGCCGGCGCCTCGGAAGCGCTCGCCCAGGCGCTCGGTATCGATCGGTCCCGCCCGCTGGTCGTGGCGGGTTCGACCGCACCGGGCGAGCATGTCCTCTTGCGCGACGCCGTCCCTCCCGGCGTGCAGCTCCTTTGTGCGCCGCGCAAGCCCGAGTGGTTCGACCAGGCGGCGGCCGACCTGCCCGCGTGTGTCCGCCGCGCGCAGGGCGGCCGCGCGAGCCCGACCGGCCGCTATCTCCTCGACACGATCGGCGAGCTTCGGTCGGCCTATGCGCTGGCGGACGTCGTCGTGGTTGGACGCACCTTCGACGACCTGGGCGGTTCAGACATGATGGAGCCGGTCGCCCTGGGCAAGGCGACGGTGGTCGGGCCGTCGCTCGAGAACTTCGCGGATACGGCGCGGGCCTTGGAGGAGGGTGGCGGGCTGGTGCGCACCAGCCACTCGGAGCTGGCGGCAACGCTGGCCGCGCTCCTGGCCGATCCCGAACGCCGGAACGAGCTTGGCGCTCGAGGACGTGCCGTGATCCGTGCGGCGCAGGGTGCGACGGAACGCAATGCCGAGCTCGTCCTCTCGCTCCTTCCTTCGCGAGCGGTGGCGCGTCCGCCCGTGGCCATGGCGGCTACACTCGCTCCATGACCGCCGCGGTGCGCCCGATCCGCGAATTCGAGTTGCTCAACCGCATTTATGCGGGCAATCGTGAACTGGCCGAGCGGTTCCCGGGCCGTGTCCGTGTGCCACCGGGCGACGACATGGCGGCGATCGCCGCGGACGGCGCAACGGTGCTCGCCGCGGTGGACAGCGTCGTGGAGGGGCGGCACTTCCGCGCCGGCACGCCGATGGCGCTCGTGGGCCGCAAGGCGGTGACGCGGAACCTGAGCGACATTGCGGCCATGGCGGCTCGACCCTTGGCCAGCTTGGCGGCGGTGGTCTTGCCGGCCGGCATGAGCGCCGATTCGGCGGAGTCGCTCTTCGAGGCGGTGCGATCGACGGCGGCCCGTTTCGGCTGTCCCCTCGTGGGTGGCGACATCGCCGTGCATGCCGCCGGCAACGCGCCCCTGGTGTGCACGGTGACGGTCCTGGCCACGGTGGATCACGCGGCCGGTCGGGTTGTCACCCGATCCGGCGCCCAGCCCGGCGATCGTGTCTACGTGACGGGTCTGCTTGGCGCAACGATGACCGAGGACGGAGGTGGACATCACCTCGAGTTCGAGCCGCGGCTCGAGGCGGCCGCGGCGCTTTTGGGCGCCTTGGGGTCGCGCTTGCACGCGATGATCGACATCAGCGACGGACTCGGCCGCGACGCCTCCCACCTGGCCGAGGGCTCGAACGTGCGGGTTCGCATCGACGCGGCGACTCTGCCGTGCCGCGCTGGTGCGGACTGGCGAGCGGCGATGCGCGACGGCGAGGACTACGAGCTGTGCTTCGCGGCATCCGGACCCGTTCCGGAATCGGCGGCGGGTGTGCGCGTGAGCGCGGTCGGGGCGGTGCTCCCGGCTGGCGGCGGACCGCTGGTCGAGGTGGTCGCGGCGGACGGCGTCGCGATCGACGCGAGCAGCCTGGGATGGGAGCATGCCGCGGCGGGGGGCATTTCGGAGACGCAGCCATGACGAACCGAGGATCGAACGACCCGCCCCGGCAGGCATCGTGGACCAGCGGCGACGAGGGCGACACGCTCCGCTTCGCGTCCGCCATGGCGGCCCAATTGACGGTGGGCGATGTCGTGGCCCTGCATGGCGAGCTCGGGGCGGGCAAGACCCGCTTCGTTCGCGGCCTGGCCGAGGGCCTTGGACTCGAGCCCCGGGTCGTGACCAGTCCGACCTTCACGATCTGCCAGGAGTACCCCACGCCCGCCGGTGCGGCGCTGGTGCACGTGGATGCGTGGCGTCTCTCGGGCCCGGAGGAGCTCGAATCGATCGGCTGGGACGAGTTGTGCGCCCGGGAGGACGCGATCCTCGCCGTCGAGTGGGCGGAGCGCATCGAGGCACGCCTTCCCGAAGGCCGAATCGAGGTGCTGCTGGAGCCGATCGACGAATCGGTCCGGCGCATCACGGTGCGCGGACCGTCCCGCTTCATCGAGGCCATGCGAACCGTGTCGCCGATTCCCGCCGCCGCAACGGTTCCGGACCACTGCCCGATCTGCGGACAGCCGATGCCAACGGCCGGCGAGGGAGGCCTGTTCTGTTCGGAGCGCTGCCGACTGGCCGACCTGGGACGCTGGTTCACCGGCAGCTACCGCGTGGCACGACCGATCCACGAGGACGATCTCGGCGAGGAGGACTGGGCGGGCGCCAACCGGTAGCGACCGGCGCTCCGCGTTCGATCACTCCTCGTCCCCGTTCTCGTCGCCCGTCCCGTCTCCGTCCTCGGCGCCGTGCCCACCAGCCTCGGGCGAAATGGCGTAGATCTGGAATCGATGTCCGACGGGCTCCCAACCCAGTTCGCGGCAGATCGTGTTGCGCAGCTCGATGAGTTCGCGGCTTGCGAACTCGACGAGGCGCCCGGACTTCAGGCACACCATGTAGTCGCGGGGCGCCTTGCCGTAGATCAGGCGGTAGTGCGACTGCTTCGAATCGAAGAGGGCCTGCGTGATGATCCCGGCGTCCTGAAGCAGCTTGATCGTTCGGTAGATGGTCGCCTTGCTCACCTGGTCGCCGCGCTGCCGCATGTCGAGCAGAAGCTCCTCGACCTCGAACACGTCGTCCCGCTCGATGATGGCGTTGAGAATGTCCGCCCGCTCGGGCGTGTACTTCAGGCTCCGCGACTTCAGGAAGCGGCGGAAGACCGCACAGAGCGGGGCCATCGCCACGGCTTCGGTGTTGCCGGCCAGAGCGCCTG
>JAGQOG010000479.1 GCA_020427695.1 Phycisphaerales bacterium | reverse complement strand
TCCGGCGCCGCTGCGCGATCTCGCCATCACCCTGCTCGCCGAAGGCGAGACGATCGACGCGGTCTTCGATCCGTCACGGGTCCGCATCAGCAGCGATCCCGCCGGCAACGCCCTGGTGGTGATGGGGCCTCCCGAGGCGGTCGCCTTTCTGGATCGCGTGATCGCCGTCGTGGACCAGGCCGTCCCCGACGACTCGTCCCTCAAGCTCCTGCCGTTGCGCTACGCCGATGCGGGCGAGGTGCGGAACGCGGTGCGGGACATCTTCCGGTCCCGGGCCGCCGCGATGCCCGGTGGGCGCGCACCAGAGTTCGGCGTCGACTCCCGCACCAACACCCTGATCGTGACCGCGGCGCCCGAGCAGATGCAGGAGGTCGAATCGCTGCTGGTCCAGCTCGACCGGAAGACCGACCAGGAGATCCATCCCCTCCGGATCGTGAACCTGAAGGTGGCCGACGCCAAGGCGGTGGCGGACATCCTCGACCGGGTGGTCGTGGGGACCGACCAGTTGCGACGCGTGGCGACGATGGTCCTCCCGGACCCGGCGGCGGGCGTTCTGCTGATCCGGGCGTCGGACGAGGTGAACGCCGAGATCGATCGCGTGGTCGCCGAGTTGGATCGCGCCGGCACCCGCGACTTCCCGGTTCGTACGCTCGAGCTGAAGCACGCCGACGCCGGCGCCGTCGCGACCGCCGTGCAGCGGTTCTACGACGATCGCGCCCAGATCGCGGGCGGCGGACGCGGCCGGCGCGGCCAGACGCGCTCCGTTTCGGTGATCGGCGATCCCGCCAGCGCCACGCTGCTGGTGGCCGCGTCGGACGACGACTTCGAACAGGTCAAGGCGATCGTCGAGCGGTTCGACTCCGCGGAGGCCGCGGATGCCCTCGACTTCCGCGTACTGCCGCTCCGACACGCGCGGGCCACGGAGATCGAGAGCGCGGTGCAGGCCCTGGTCGAGCAGCTCGTGTGGGGCCAGCCGTTCTTCTGGTCGGGCCAGGGCAACCGGCAGCAGGGGCGCCGCGACGAGATTGCCGTCCGGGCCGAGCCGCGCCTCAACGCCCTGGTGGTGACGGGAACGGGCGACAAGTTCGATCTCGTCGAGCGCCTGGTCACGGCGCTCGATGCGCCCGGCGCGGGGGGCGACCGCGTGGTTCGTCTGTACCGGCCCCGGAACGCGTCGCCGCAGACGGTGGCGACCCTCCTTCGCGACACGCTCGGCCAGGGTTCGCGCGAGCGCCGCTGGTGGGAGCCGCCCGACCGTTCCCAGGCCAACGTCCAGGTGGACGAGCGCACGCGGACCATTATCGTCGCCGCGTCGGAAGCGCAACAGATGGAGGTGAAGGCGGTGCTCGAGGCGGTGGATGTGCCGCTGTCGACCGTGCCGCAACACACCGAGGTGGTGCAGGTCGAGTACGCCCGTTCGGCCGAGATCGCCCAGTCGCTGCAGCGGTTCCTCGCGGAACGGGCCGCCATCGAAGGCGTGGCCCAGCCGCAGGTGGCGGTGGTCCCCAGCGACTCCACCAACACGCTGCTTCTTTCCGGCGCCGAAGACGACCTGGCGACGGTGCGCGACATCCTGGCGAAGCTCGATCAGCCGTCGAGCGCCGGCGATCGCGTGATCGAGATCCTCCCGTTGCGCGACGGCCAGGCGCAGGAGATCGCACGCCTCGTCGGCCAGCAGTTCCCGCGGTCGCAGGGTGGCCAGGGCGTGGTGGTGACGGCGGACAGCCGCACCAACAGCGTGATCGTGAACGCTCCCACGCGGCAGTTCCCCGAGATCAAGGCCCTGATCGATCGCCTCGACGCCCCGTCGGACAGCGATGTCACGGTCATTCGCACCTACACGCTCGCGGGAGCGCGGGCCGAGGACGCCGCGCGGCTCCTCGCCGCCACGCTTCAACTCGATGCGAGCGGTCGCACCGACGGCATCATGATCCAGCCCGAGGGCGGCCCGCCGGTCGAGGTCCGGGCGAAGATCGTGCCCGACCGCCGTTCGAACACGCTGGTGGTGACCGCTACGCCGGAGAGCATTCCGGTGATCGAGTCGCTGATCCAGCGACTCGACGATGTGCCGGCCTCGAGCCCCGTCGAATACCGGATCATCAAGCTCGATCACGCGATCGCCGCCGACGTCTCCTACACCTTGCGGCAGCTCGTGCGCGGCGAACCGGGCGAACCCCAGCCGCGGATCGACTACAACCGGCTGGAGAACCAGCTCATCGTCGGGGCCACCGCCGACCAGTTCGAGCAGATCGACCGCATCCTCACGGAGCTCGACCAGCCGGCGGAGAGCACGCGGATCACCGATTTCGTACCGCTGCGGTTCGCCGACGCGGAGCAGCTTCAGGAGGCCCTGTCGTACTTCTACGGCCCGCTGGCGATGGATGCGGACACGCCGGGCAAGCAGAGCGTGCGCATCGTCGCCGATCCCGCCACCAACAGCCTGGTCATCTCCGCCGACGAAGCGGAGTGGGAGGGCATTCGCGCTCTCCTGTCGAAGCTCGACAGCGAGGAGTACGACGCCTCGCTCCAGCTTCGCGTCATGCCGCTCGTGCACGCCGACGCCCGCAGCGTGGCCCAGGCGATCAACGACGCGTTCCAAGGCCGGATCGCCCGGGAGCGGCAGCTCGACCAGGCGCAGCGGCCGCGCGATCAGCAGCAGTCGCAGCAGGGCGATCGGCGCGAGATGGCTCCGCCGGCGGTGCTCGTGCAGGCGGAGGAGTGGGTCAGCGCCGCCGCCGAGGAGCTCACCAACTCCGTCATCGTCTACGCCTCGCGACCCAACTTCGAGCGGATCGAGCTCATCGTCAAGCAGCTCGACCAGCCCGGATTCGGCACGCTGCCGCCGCCGCGGGTGATCGCGGTGTCCAACGGCGACCCGGTCAAGATCGCCGACGCCCTGACGAAGATGTTCGCACCGGACGCGTCCGATCGCGGCGGGCGCTCGGCGCGGTACGGACTCCGCATCGTGGGCGACCAGGCGTCGAACGCGATCGTGGTTCGCGCCTCCGCGGAGGAGTTCGAGCAGATCTCGGTCCTCGCCGATGCGCTCCAACAGCAGTCGGAGACGCAGGGGCTGTCGGTCAAGGTGCTGCCCCTCAAGGCGGCGCCGGCGGTTCGCGTGGCCAGCGCGATCCGGGAGGCGTTCGCGGCCAAGGCGAAGCAGATCAACGCGCCGCTCTCGATCTCGGTGGACGCCGCCAGCAACGCCCTCGTCGTCGCGTCCAGCGGCCCCATGTTCGACGAGATCGCTCGCACCGTGTCGCAGATGGACGCCCTGCTTCCCGGTGCCGGGCAGGCCATCTTCGTGATCGATCTCGAGAACGTTTCGCCCGACGCGGCGAAGTCGGTGATCGAGACGATCGGTCTCGACAAGCCGCAGCCCGAGAACAGCGTGTCGCGCATCGTGAGCGACCCCATCAAGGTGTCGCTGCTGCCGGGGAGGAACGCGCTGGTCGTGGTCGCGAACCCGGGCGACCGGGAGACGGTGGTGGGGCTCCTCAAGGCGTTGGACGCCGAACCGACGATGCCGGGCAGCCAGGTGCGTCTGGTCAAGCTCCGCAACGCCCAGGCCGCCGCCATGGCCCAGCTCCTGACCCAGATCCTCAAGCCCGGCGAGCAGCAGACGCAAACGGCGCTGGCCCAGGCCATCAAGGAGCAGGTGCGGCGGCTGTCCTTCCGCCGCAACGGGGCGCAGGAGCCCGACCTCGACCTCGACCTGACGGTCCCCGTCAAGATCGTCCCCGATCCCGTCTCGAACGCCGTGCTGGTGAGTTCGACGCCCGCGAACGTCGCGGTGCTCGAACAGGTCATCGCCATGCTGGACACGGTGCCCGTCACCGACGCGGTGACGGTGCAGATCTTCCCCCTCGAGAACATCGCCGCGGAGCAGTTCGCGCGGATCGTGAGGGAGCTCTTCGCCCAGGGCAAGCGTCTGGGAGCCGTGCCGGGCACGGATCTCGAGGCCGTACCGGGTGGCGCTGCCGGTCGGGCGCTGCTCGACGAGGTGGCGATCAGCGTCGATGATCGGACGAACACCGTGGTGGTCGCCGGCAAGGAGGATGCGGTGGCCCTGGTCGAGGTGCTGGTCCGGCGGATCGACACCGATGTCGCTTCGGGCTGGGTCGAACCACGCATCATTCCGCTCCGCTTCGCCGACGCGGATCGCCTCGCCGCCACGCTGCAGGCGATCCTGGTGGACGGTGCCGCGGACCTGCCCGAGTCGTCGCCCCTGCGGAAGCAGGTCGCCCGCCTGCGGATGCTCCGCGCCGGTGGCGACGAGCCGCTCCAGGCGGACGCGTTCAGTCCCATGACCCGCACCGTGATCCGAAGCGATGCGCAACTGAACGCCCTCGTCGTGGTCGCCACTCCGGCGAATCTCGCGGTGGTGGGCGAACTCGTGAAGCAGCTCGATGTCGAGGCCGCCTCGCCGAGCGCCCTGGTCCGCATCTACCCCCTGGAGCACGCTTCCGCCTCGAAGCTCGCCGCGATCGTGACCCGGCTCTTCGACGAGCAGTTCCAGAGCAAGGCCATCCGTGCGGAGGATCGCGTCCGTGTGCAGGCCGACGAGCGGTCGAACGCGCTGATCGTGAGCACGAGTCCCCGCAGCTTCGCCGTCTTCGAGAGCCTGCTCGCCCGACTCGACGCGGAGATCCCCGTCGAGTTTCGGGAGATCCGGACCATCCCCGTGGCGAACGCCTCGGCGCCGCGCCTCGCCGGACTCATCCAGGAGCTGATGGACGCGCGACTCGACCGGTTGCGCAAGGTCCAGCCCGAGACGGCCGACATGGAGAAGGCGGTGGTGGTGGCCGACCCGCGCTCCAACAGCCTGGTCGTCGCCGCGGGCAACGAGAGCTTCGAGGTGGTCAAGCGCCTGGCGGAGGAACTGGACTCGGCCGATGCCGCGGACGGCTCGCTGGTCGAGGTGGTGATCCTGGAGAAGGCGAACGCCGATCGGATCGCCGCGGCGGTGAACAGCATCCTGGAACGGCGCTATGCCGACCTGCCGCCCGACGTGCGCAAGAGCCAGCGGCCGCTCGTCCTGACCGACAGCCGCAGCAACAGCCTGCTGGTGGCCGCGGCGCCGGAAGACATCAGGATGATCCGCGACCTCGTCGGGAAGCTCGAGTCGGCCCCGGTCAATCCGGCGGTCGGCCTGCACGTGATCGCCCTGGCCTCGGCCCGGGCGGAGACGCTCGCTCCGCGGCTCGAGGCGCTCATGCGCGATCGGCGGCAGAGCCTCGGTCCCGCCGCTTCGCCTTCGGACGCCGTGAGCATCCAGTTCGATGCGGGCAGCAACAGCCTCATCATCGCGGCGAGCGACGAGAACATGGTGATGATCCGCAGCCTCGTGGACGTGCTGGGCCAGGCGGAGCAGGAGGCGCTGGTCGGGCGGCGGCTGGAGATCCTGTCGCTGGCCAAGAGCCGGGCCGCCGACGTGGTCACGGTGGTGGACAACATGTACGTCGAGGAGGAGAACCGCCGCCGCGGTCCGGGCTCCGTCCGCGTGACGGCCGACACCCGCTTGAACGCCGTGCTCGTGACCGGGACCGACGGCGACATCGAGGCCGTGCGCCGCATCGTCGGTCGGCTCGACGGCACGCGACCGGACAACGTGGTGGAGATCAAGTACATCCCGCTCGCCTCGGCCAACGCCGTCGAGACGGTGGCGCTCATCGAGAACATCCTCTCCGGACGCAGCGTGGCCGGACGGCGGCAGCCGCAGCAGGCCACGGTTCTGAAGTACCTGCGGGCGTTGGGAGAGGGCGAGGAGGTCGAGGTGGACGGCGCCGAGACCGAGGTGAGCGCCGCGATCCGCGAGTCGATCAACCTCACCCCCGACATCCGGACCAACACCATCATCGTCTCCGCGCCGCGCGACTCGATGGAGATGATCGACCGGATGATCCGCGACCTCGACGCCTCGACGACGGGATCGCAGAACATCCGCGTGTTCAAGCTGAAGAACGCCGACGCCGAGGCGATGGCGCGGATCCTCTTCGACCTCTTCAGCATGAAGGAGAAGGACAATCTTCTCGTGCTCAAGCCGCGGGAGACCGGGGGCGGCGAGTTCGGCCCCGGCGCCGGCGGTGGCGTGGACGGCGGCGGCGGAGCCTCGGGCGTCGGCGGCGCCGGGCCCGGATTGGGCGGCCTTGGCGGCATCGAACTCACCGCCGTGCCCGACGAGCGCCAGCAGCTCTCGATCACCGTGGACAGCCGCACGAACAGCCTTCTGGTGTCGGCGTCTCCCAAGTACCTCGATCTGGTCTCGCAGGTGGTCCTCGAGCTCGACGCCGAGGACGCGAACGAGCGCGAGACAAAGCTCTTCCGGCTCAAGAACGCCGTGGCGGAGGACGTGGCGCGGGTGGTCAGCAGCTTCGTCAGCGAGGATCAGCGGAAGCTCATCTCCACCCTGGGCAGCGAACAGCTTCCCTCCGCGGCGCGGATGCTGGAGCGCGAGGTCACCATCGTCGGCGACGCGCAGACCAACACCGTGCTCATCACCGCGAGCCCGCGGTACATGACCGAGGTCGAGAAGATGGTGAACGACCTCGACGTCGATCCGCCGCAGGTGCTCATCCAGGTGATGTTGGCGGAGGTCACGCTGGACGCCCAGGATGCACTGGGCGTGGACTTCTCCGGCACCGTCAACATCGGGGACACCGCGGTGTCGGCCGGCTACGGGCTGGCCTCGGCGTTCCTCGGCTCGATCGGCCTGCCTCCCTCGAGTAGCGGGATTCCCAACGTCTCGATCGTCGGCAACGACTTCTCGCTCGTCCTGAACGCCCTTCGGGCCCAGGGGCGGGTGCAGCTCCTGAGCAATCCGTCGGTGATGGCCCAGAACAACCAGCCCGCGGAGATCCAGGTCGGACAGACGATTCGGGTGCCGGACGCGGTCTCGATCACCAGCGGGCAGCAGCAGTCGGCGGTGACGCCCGAGGACATCGGCATCATTCTGAAGGTCACGCCGAACATCAATCCGGACGGCTTCGTGCGGATGTCGATCAACCCGGAGATCTCGGAGCTCTCGAGCAACACCACGCAGATCTCGGAGAACTTCGAGTCGCCCATCATCGACCGCCGCCGCGCCGACACGACGGTGACCGTGCGCGACGGGGAGACGGTGGTCATCGGCGGCCTGATCCAGGATCGCTACGAGCGCATCGTCAACAAGGTGCCGTTCTTCGGCGACATTCCCCTCATGGGATGGCTCTTCCGGAGCGAGAAGGAGTCCACCAAGAAGACGGAGCTCCTGATCGTGCTGACGCCCTACGTGATCGTCAGCCCGTCCCAGATCAGTGCGGAGGAGCGGCAGGCGTACACGCGTTCGGAGATCGACCGGCTCTCGATGCCCAAGATCCTCAAGGATCAGCTCGAACGCTCGCGTCTCCAAGGCACCGGCCTCGACTTTGGCGCCGATGCCCCCAAGAAGGCGCCCCCCGGTTTCATGGACCTCGAGCGCTACTCGGAGCGCACGGGCACCGACCCGCGCGATTCCGATCCGGAGGTGAAGACCGTTCCACCGGCGGTCCCGCCGGGCACCGGTGGCGGGAGTGGACCGTGACCACCCGTTGCGTCGATCACGTTCGGGCCATTGCCGCCGCCGTCGTCGCGGCGGCGGCGATGGCCGCGGGATGCGAAACCACCGTCGAGCGACCGACCAACGGTCGTCCCCTGCCGCCCGATCCGCGGCCGGCGCCGGTCGTGCCCGAAGGGGTGCGACCGAATGCCATGGCGGTCATGCTGGTCGGGCCCAAGCCGGCCGACACCAACGGCAACGGCTTCCCGGATTTGATCGTGATCGACGTCCTGCTCTTTGCGGAGCCCTATCCCACGCCCCTCTGGTCGGACGGCGCCTTCGTGTTCCAGGTCTATCCGATGGGGATGTCCAGCAACCCGGACATCCAGCCGTTGGCCCAGTGGCGAATCGAGGGGCCGGCACTCCTGGCGTCGCGCACGCAGTCCCTGGCGGGGGCTTCGTACCGGTTCGGGCTCAGTCTTCTGGAGAGCGGTACGGATGTTCTCCCCGTGCCCGCGATCGATCTCGTGTCGCGCTTCGAGCCGGCGGCGGACGGTCCGGCGATTGCCGCCGTCGGCGTCCGCACGATCCAGTTGCTGCCGGTCAATCGGCGCTGACGGCAGGCGGTCCGGTCCCGGGGGCGGAACGAACGCCCGGTCGCTCGACTCAAGTTCCGTTCGAAGGGTGAACCCGCGACCAAGCCGGCAGCGGCATCGGATCGCCGCGCGTCGGCCACGTTGACCAAACAGGCTTGACTGGTCGTCCCTGGGCGCTCGGGCCGTGCGGCCCGGCTCAAGCAGGATCCGGAACTGGGGATCTAGGATTCGAACCTAGACAAACTGATCCAGAGTCAGTTGTGCTACCGTTACACCAATCCCCAAGGGTTTGGCCGATTGTACCCCCTCCGGGGCGGGGATCAACCGCATCGCCACGGGCGCTTGGAGGGCCGGATTCCGGATACGGGCGACCGGGATCGCCGCATGACGCGCATGCCCTCACTGGAGCTCGATTGGCTGCCCGGTCGATTCGCGATCTGCCGGCTGGCGTCTGCGGATCCCATCCCGACCTGGGCAACGACGTCCGCGAACGAGCGGGCGGCGCTGGTGGCGATTGTCCGCACCGGCGCCGAACTGACCGTGGTCGTTCCGGAGCACCACGTGCCGCCGGGCGTGCGGGCCGAGCGCGGCCTGACCGCACTCGCCGTCCGCGGACCGCTCGACTTCGCGCTGGTCGGCGTTCTGGCCCGGCTCACCGCCGCGCTGGCGGGCGGCGGCGTGCCGGTCCTGGCGTACTCGACGTTCGACACCGACGTCCTGCTGGTGCGGGCCGATCGTGAGGACGACGCCACGCGGGCCCTGGCGCGGGTGGCGGTGGTCCACCCCCGGCCGACGACGCATCCTTGAGTTTGATCTCGGCTTCGTTCCGTGGTGGCCTCGGGACACTGGGGATGCGAAGATGTCTGCGACATGGACTCTTCGTCTCGAGTGCCCCGCGGGAAGGACGTCGACGCCTACGAGGTCGACGAGATCGTGGTCGAGCACCCGCCACTCCCGGGCGATGTCATCGCCGCGCCGGACGCCGATCGACTCGTCGACCTGCTGGCGGCCGATCTGGTCGCCCAGGCCATGAGCTGCGCGCGGTCCTTCGGCGATTTTCACCTGGCCCTCTCGGGCGGATCCACGCCGCAGCCGCTGTACGAGCGGCTCATGTACGACCCGAATCTGCGGGTGCTCCCCTGGCGGCGGACGCACCTCTGGATTGTGGACGAGCGACGGGTGCCGTTCGACGATGCGCGGAGCAACTTCCGGGCGATTCGGGAGACGATCGTGGACCACTCCGACATCCCGCCCGAGCAGGTTCATCCGATCTTCGCCATGGCGGACGAGCCCGACGTGGACTACGAGCGCACGCTCCGCGAAACGCTGGTCTGGCGCGAGAAGGGTCAGGACCGTCTCGACTTCGTGCTCCTGGGCATGGGAGCCGACGGTCACACGGCCAGCCTCTTCCCCCACCATCCGGTGCTGCGGGAGGAATCGCGACTGGTGCGGGTGGCCGACGGCCCGACGGTCACTCCCCCTGACCGGGTCACGATGAGCTACCCGCTCCTCAACAGCGCTCGCGTCGTCGCGGTGATGGTGACCGGAGCGTCGAAGGCGCCGACCTTGAGCGCGGTGGCCAGCGGGAAGGAGTCGTTCGAGGTCTATCCCATCAAGGGCGTTCACCCGGTGGGCGGCCAGCTCCGCTGGTACGTCGATGCCCTCGCCTGCGGGAGGTCCGCACCGGAACACCGGGACGGCCATCGGTAGTCGTCGGGGGAACAGCCATGCCGACACCTGCCCGCACGGGACTGCACTTCGACAACCTCGAGGCGATCCTCGCCGACGCCGAACGCGTCGCGCTCAAGCCTGGCGTCAAGACGACGGGGAACTGGACCCCGGGGCAGATCGTCGAGCACGTGACGCTGGTGATCGACACGTGCATGGAGGGCTTCCCGAGCAGCGGTTCGTGGCTTCTGCGGGCGATCCTTCGCCTGATGAAGGGAAGTGTCCTGCGGAAGCCGATGCGTTCGGGGTTCAAGATCCCCAAGGGTTTCGAAGTCATGTCGCCTCCCGCGGGAACGGACGCCAAGCAGGCCGTCGATCACCTGCGCCGGAGCATCGCCAAGTTCCGCACCTGCGACCGCTTCTACCCGAGCCCCATCCTCGGGACGATGACCAGCGAGGAATGGGAGATGCTGCATTGCCGGCATGCGGAGATGCACTTTGGGTTCATGGGGTAGGGGTGAGGGATCAAGAGATCAAGGCATCGAGGGTGTTGTTTCGGATGCCACGGCCTTCCAGGCCGTGCCCGCACGCGTGGCATGCGGCGCACGGCCAAGATGGCCGTGGCACCCGAGGTGTGCGTGACTCGAGGGTGCCACGGCCTTCCAGGCCGTGCCCGCACGCGTGGCATGCGGCGCACGGCCAACATGGCCGTGGCACCCTCT
>JAGQOG010000478.1 GCA_020427695.1 Phycisphaerales bacterium | reverse complement strand
TCAACCAGATTCGCCCGCTCACGCTGGAGCAGTTCGAGTCTCTCGCGAGCGGCGGCCTCCTGAGCCAGGCCCTCCTCCAGCAGGAGCTGCCGAAGTTCATTACCGACGCCTTCGGCCTCGAGCCGATGGCGGAGCGGGCGAACTTCAAGCTGACCCGGGAGACGGCGCCGATCGAAGGCGAAGAGGGCGGCGAACCGGCGACGGGGTGAGTGCGCGACCGATTGGACGTCTCAGGACACGCGCGAACCCGGCTTGACGGGTCGCTCGATGGTCAAGATGACCACATCGCGCTCCGCCTCCGGCGCGGCGGGATCCGATCCGGGCTTCAGGTCGCTCGCTGCGAGGATCATCCCCTGGCTGATCTCGCCGCGGAGCTTGCGCGGCTCGAGGTTGGCCACGATCACCACCTGCTTGCCGACCAGGGCGGCCGGGTCGTACCACGCCTTGATGCCGGCACACACCTGCCGTCCCTCCGGCGTCCCATCGTCGAGCTGCACCTTGAGCAGCTTGTCCGCGTTGGGATGCGGCTCTGCCGCGGTGATCGTCGCGACCCGCAGGTCGAGCTTGGCGAAGAGATCGAACGGGATGGGCGGGAGAGGTTCGGACATGGGGGCGCATGATACGGCGGAAGGCATCGAGGGATCGAGGCATCAAGGGACCAAGGGTTGTGGTGCGGGGTGCCACCGCCGTGTCGGCGGTGCGATCGTTCGCCGGCACACGTTCGTCACGGCCGAGACGGCCGTGGCACCCGAACTCTGAACCCTTGATCCCTCGATGCCTCGATCCCTTGATGCCTCGATACCTCGATCCCTCGGTCGTCACACCCCCACCGCTTCGGCGTCGCGGTCGGTCAACAGGCCGCCGTCGCTGCGCTGCTTGACGGTGCCGTCGCGCTTCCACGAGCGCTCGCAGCGCGGCTCGTTGCGGAGATCGACGATCGAAGGCTCCTTCGCACTCGGATCGAGTTCGACCCGCGAGACGCCGAGGAGGTCGGCGAGGTCGGCCTTGAACCGCGCCAGCGTGCCGTCGGGGTCGGGCAGCACCACGCCGGCGTCAAGCGGGTTCTCGATCCCGCGGGCCTTCGCCTGCTCCATCGCCTTGAGGGCCGCGTCGCGAGCGGCCATCGCCTTCGGCCACGCGGCGTCGGCGGTGTACGCCAGCGGCATGACGGTCTGCTCGTGCACGCATCGGGAGGGATCGCGCCACAGGGCCTGGTACACCTCGTCGGCGGTGTGGGGCATGATCGGCGCCAGCAGCCGGGCCAGCACCTCGACGAGGTCCCACAGGACGGTCTGCGTGCGTCGCCGGCGCGGAGCGTCCTTGCGGTCGCAGTACAGACGATCCTTGACCGCCACGCAGTAGACGGCGGAGAGCGTGTCGTTGCAGAAGTCGAAGAGGAGCTGGTGCGCCGTCCGGAACTCGTAGCGCCGGTACGCGTCGAGCACCTCCTGCTGCATCGCCGCCGCCTCGCCGAGCACCCAGCCGTCGATCGACGTCGGCGGGATCGCATCGAGCGGCACGCACATGCCGTCCTCGCACTCGGGCGAGCTGGGCGCGAAGTCGTCGAGGTTGCTGAGCAGGAACCGGAGCGTGTTGCGCACCTTGCGGTAGCTCTCGCCGGCCAGGCGGATGAACTCGAGGTCGAGCTTGATGTCGTTGTCGTAGGCCAGCGAACTCGTCCACCAGCGGCAGATGTCGGCGCCGAACTCCTTGAGGAGGTCCTCCACCTCGAGGGCGTTGCCGAGCGACTTGCTCATCTTCCGGCCGTCCTTGTCCACGATGAAGCCGTGGGTGAGGAGCGTGCGGAACGGCGCCTGGCCCGTGGCGCCGAGGGCCGGCAGCAGCGAGAGCTGGAACCATCCGCGGTGCTGGTCGGAGCCTTCGAGGTAGAGGTCGGCGGGATAGCCCAGCCCGCGGGCCCGCATCACCGCGTTCCACGAGCTCCCGCTCTCGAACCAGACGTCGAAGATGTCGTACGTCTTGGCGAGCGCGCCAACGTCGAGCCCCGCCGGAGCGTCGGGGTCCTTTGCCGCGTCGTACGACGCCAGGAGCCGGGCCGGCGCCTCGAGGAACCACGCGTCGCTTCCCCGCTCGCCGAACGCCTCCGCCACGGCTCGCACGCTCGCGGCGGTGAGGAAGACCGAGCCGTCGGGAAGCGTGAAGGCCGGGATCGGCAATCCCCACGCACGCTGGCGGCTGATGCACCAGTCCGGTCGCGACTCGAGCATGCCCCGCATCCGGTTGCGCCCCCACTCGGGCACGAACCGCACGTCCTTCGCGGTCGCCGCCAGCCCCATCTCGCGCAGCGAGCGGCTGTCGCGCCTGGTGGGCCGGTCCACGGCCACGAACCACTGCTCGGTGCTGCGGAAGATGACCGGCGTCTTGCTCCGCCAGTCGTGCGGATAGCTGTGTACGAAACGATGCGAGTGGAAGAGGTGCCCGCTCTCGGCCAGCCGCTCCGCGACGGTCTCGTTCGCCTCCCACACGCTCACCCCGCGCAGCCACTCCGGCACGGTGTCGTCGTAGGTGCCGTCGTCGCGCACGGGGCAGTACGTCTCGAGCCCTTCCTTCAGGCCGGTGCGGTAGTCCTCGTCGCCGTGGCCCGGCGCGGTGTGCACGAGTCCGGTTCCGTCCTCGAGCGTGACGTACTCCGCGGCCACGACCTTGCCGGTGCGGTCGCAGAACGGATGCCGGTACTCGAGACCAACGAGCGCCGCCCCGTCCGCCTCTCCCAGGATCGCCACCTTCTCCGCCTGGGCCACCTTGGCCACGCGGTCCACGAGTTCCGTCGCCAGCACCGAGACGCTGCCGTCGATTTCGGCCAGGGCATAGCGGAAGCGCGGATTCACGGCGATCGCCAGGTTCGCAGGCAGCGTCCACGGCGTCGTGGTCCAGATCATGAGGCTCGGCGTGCAGTCGAGTTCGACGCCGAACACCCGCTCAAGGGCCGATCGGTCGACGGCCTCGAAGTCGACGTAGATCGACAGGTCCTCGCGGTCCTCGTACTCGAGCTCCGCTTCGGCGAGGGCCGTCTGGTTGGCGATCGACCAGTGCACCGGCTTGAGGTCGCGGTAGACGAGATCCTGGTCGATGAGGTCGGCGAACACCTCGAGCACCCGCCGCTCGTAGGCGGGGTCCATGGTGATGTACGGATGGTCGTAGTCGGCGAGCGTGAGCAGGCGCTTCATCTGGGTCGCCTGGAGCTTCACGAACTTCTCCGCGTGCTTCGCACACTCGCGCCGCACCGCCATCCGCCTCGTGTCGTCATCGAGCTCCGCGAGCCTGGCGGCCTTGCCCGACTCGACCAGGGCGGTCATCACCCGGTGCTCGATCGGCAGGCCGTGGCAGTCCCATCCCGGCACGAACGGACAACGTTCTCCGAACAGGAACCGGGTGCGCACCACGAGGTCCTTGAGGACCTTGTTCAGGAGGTGGCCGGTGTGGATGTTCGCGTTCGCGTAGGGCGGCCCGTCATGGAAGGCGAACCCGGGCGCATCCCGACGCGCCTCCAGCAGACGCTGGTAGAGCGCACCCTCCTCCCACCGCTTCTGCGACACCGGCTCGTTCTGCGCGAGGTTCGCCCGCATCGGAAACGAGGTCTTGGGGAGGTTGAGGGTGTCCTTATAAGAAGGCATGGCGCGCGTCGGGGGTTGGGTTGAGTCCGGAGGCATGGCGACGAAGGTGCCAAGGCACCAAGGCACCAAGGCATCAAGGCATCGAGGGGGGACAACAGCTCCTGAAGGTCCAAGGCGAAGCGAGAGATTGTCGGCAATCCCCCGCCCAACGCAACCGGTGCCCGCATCGCAACCCTTGATGCCTCGATGCCTTGGTGCCTCGATGCCTCGGTCGCGGTGCCTTGATGCCTAGGCCGAGGGCTGTTCCCCCTCCTTCACCACTTCGTCGAGGTACTTCTGGAAGTCTCCCATTCGGTAGGAGATGAAGCAGAAGGCGTGGTGGAGGGTGAACCACTCGAGATCGGTCGGGTCCTTGTCCAGGTCGTTCCGCAGACGGTTCAGCTCAGCCAGGACCTTCTCGACCTTGATGGACATGGGAAACGGGACTCGCTTTCGGGCGGGAGGAGGGCAGGACGGCGGCCGGGACCCGCGTTCGCCGCGCGGGCACGGACGCCACTGGACGAAGCGAAGCGGGAGGCTACCATACTCCCCTCTCCCCGCGACAGCGGACCCTTGGGGCAGTAGCTCAATTGGGAGAGCGCCTCGGTCGCATCGAGGAGGTTGTGAGTTCGAATCTCATCTGCTCCACTGTCACCGCCCGCGGCCCTCGCCGCGGGCGGCTGCGTTTGGTGGCAAGCGCGATGCGAGTCCGCCCTACGGCTGAAGCCGTGTGCCGGCCCACGGGCCGATGGCCGGCTCGTCGGCGCCGAGGAGCTCGACGGAGCGCGTCCACGCCGCGCGGTCGTGCAGGCGCCACTTGCCCGCCACCCAGAGCTCGATCCGTTCCGGCCAGAGCCGGAATCCCCCCCAGTGCGGCGGGCGGGGGATGTCCGCGTGGCCGCCGTCCTTCATCAGTTGGGTGATCGGCACGTGGTGCGCTTCCGCGATCTCCGCCACCCGCGCGACGAGATCGCGCCGGCGCTCCAGCGGACGATCCTGCTGGCTCGCCCACGCGCCGATGCGCGAGAGAATCGCGCGGGACGCGAAGTACGAATCGCTCTCCTCGGCGGTGCACCGCTCGACCGGCCCCTCGACCCGTGCCTGCCGACCGGCGAACGCCCAATGGAACGCGACCGCCGCGTAGGGGTTCGCGTCGAGCTCGCGGCCCTTGCGGCTCTCGTAGTTCGTGAAGAACACGACCGCACCGCTTGGCTCTTCGATGGCCTTGCAGAGGACCACCCGCGACGACGGACGTCCCCGTCGGTCCGCGGTGGCCAGGACGCACGCGTTCGGATCGGGCTCGCGCTTGGCGGCATGCGCCTCGGCGAGCCAGCTTCGGAGGAGCGGAACCGGATCCGCCGGAAGCGGATCGGGGAGGATCGGGGCCCCGATGAGGGGGCTCAACATGTTCAGCAGGCTCACGGGTTCGACCTCGTCTCGGGGCCCAACGGGCCGTCGTCCGCGAGCATAGCCGCCGCGACCGCATGCGGCGTCCCGCGCGGTCGGGTAGTGTGACCATGTGAGTCTCGCGTCCCGCTCCGCCCGCCCCGATCCCGGTTCGTCCGCCGCCACTCCTGGCGCTGCGTCGGGCGACACGTCCACCGGCACCCGCACCCGCAAGGCGTCGGGCGGCGACCCCCGCGCCACGCCCGCCATGCGGCAGTACGCCCGGTTCAAGAAGGCCCACCCCGACTGCGTGCTCTTCTTCCGGATGGGCGACTTCTACGAAATGTTCGACGAGGACGCGGTGACCGCCCACCGCGCCCTCGGGATCACGCTCACCGAACGGACCAAGGGCGTGCCGATGGCCGGCGTTCCCTACCACGCGGTCGAGGGCTACCTGCGGCGGATGATCGAGCAGGGCCATCGCGTCGCGGTGTGCGAGCAGGTCGAAGACGCGTCGCAGGCCAAGGGCGTGGTCGAACGCGCCGTCACCCGCGTGGTGACCCCCGGCACGCTGGTGGACGAGACCCTCCTCGACGAAGGCCGCGCCAACCAGATCGCGGCCATTGTCCTGGAAGGTCCGCCCGAGGCACTCGGCGGTGGCGTGGCGCTCGTCGAGCTCTCGACCGGCGCCTTCACCCTGCACCGGATCGCCGCCGGCACCCTCCTCGACGAGTTGGAGCGCTTGCAGCCGAACGAGCTCCTCTACGCGGACGACGGACACGGTCCCCCGCCGGCGCTCGAGGCGTTCCAAGCCGCCGGCACCGGGGCCCTGACCCCGGTGCCCCCTTGGATGTTCCGACCGCGCGACGCCGTGGAGTGCCTGCGAGCGCACTTCGGGGTGGCGACGCTCGAGGGTTTCGGGCTGTCCGGGGACGATGCGCTTGCGGTGCCGGCGGGAGCCCTCCTGCTGCACCTGCGCCAGATGCAATCCGCGGACGACGATGCCGCGGCCCGGTTGCGGCACGTGCGCCCGCCGCGGGTGGTGGCCGATTCGGCGTTCCTGGCCATCGACGCCACGAGCCTGCGCAGTCTCGAGATCGAACGCACCATGCGCAGCGGCGGCACCGACGGCTCGCTCCTGGCCACGCTCCAGCGCTGCCGCACGCCGATGGGCAAGCGGCTCGTGCGCCAGTGGCTGTGCTTTCCGTTGCGCGACCGTTCGGCCATCGAGCGCCGGCAGCGGGCGGTCGCGGCCCTGGTCGACGACGCGGCGCTCCTCGAGATGCTCCAGTCGCGCCTCGCCGGCGTGCAGGACGTGGCTCGAATCGCGGCCCGCGTGGCCATGGACCGGGCGACCCCGCGCGACATCGTGGCCATGGGACGCTCGGTGGCGGAAGTCGGCGGACTCGCCACTCTCTTCGACGGACGTCCGGCGTTCGAGGGCACGCACCGCCGCCTCGTGGCCCTGGCCGAGACGCTGGCGCCGCTCGCGGCGCACATCGGCCGTCTGTGCGTGGACAGCCCCCCGCCCCACCTGCGCGAAGGCGGCCTCTTTCGCGACGGCATCGACGCGGAGCTGGACGAGGCGCGCGGACTCCAGCGCGACGGTGGCGCCTGGCTGACGTCCTACCAGCAATCGCTCGTCGAGCGGACCGGGATTCCCTCGCTCAAGGTGGGCTACAACCGCGTCTTCGGCTACTACATCGAGGTGACCAACGCCCACGCGGCGAAGGTGCCGGCCGACTTCGTGCGCCGCCAGACGCTGCGCGGCGCCGAACGGTACATCACCGCCGACCTCAAGGCGTACGAGGACAAGGCCGCCAGCGCCGAGGCGCGGGCGTTGCAGCGCGAACGCGACCTGTTCGCCGCGCTTTGCGTCGAGACCGGCGCCGCCGGACCCGCCGCCGCCGAATTCGCGGAGCTTGTCGCCGCGCTCGACGTGCTCGCGTGCTTCGCCGACACCGCGGTCCGCAACGGCTACTGCCGTCCCGAGATCGTGGAGGAGCCGACGCTCGACATCGCCGAAGGCCGCCATCCCGTCCTCGACCGAACGCTCGGACGATCGTTCGTGCCCAACGACTGCCGGCTGCGATCGCCGGCGCGCAGCGAAGACGACTCCGCCGCGTGCGCCGCGTCGCTGGCCTTGATCACCGGTCCGAACATGGCGGGCAAGAGCACCTTCATCCGGCAGGTGGCCCTCGTCGCCCTCCTCGCCCACACCGGCAGCTTCGTGCCGGCGAGCCGCGCGGTCGTCGGCCTCGCCGACCGCATCTTCACCCGCATCGGGGCCAGCGACGAGCTGCACGCCGGCCAGTCGACGTTCATGGTCGAGATGACCGAGACGGCCAACATCCTCCACCATGCGACGGAACGGAGCATCGTCATCCTCGACGAGATCGGGCGCGGCACGAGCACGCTCGATGGACTGAGCCTCGCCTGGGCGGTCGCGGAGACGCTCGCGGCCCGTCGGTGCCGCACGCTCTTCGCCACGCACTACCACGAGCTCACCGGGCTCGCCGAGCGCCTGCCCGAGGTCGCCAACCTGCACGTCGCGGTGCGGGAATGGGGCGACGAGATCGTGTTCCTGCATCGCATCCTCCCGGGCCGCACCGATCGCAGCTACGGCATCCACGTCGCCCGCCTGGCCGGCATGCCCGCGCCGACGGTCGCTCGCGCCGAGCAGCTCCTGGCCACGCTCGAAGTGCAGACCGAGCCGGCTCGCCTGCCGCGGCCGGACGACCAGCGCGGACCGAGTCCGGGCGAACAGCTCGGACTCTTCGTCGAGTACCTCGAGCATCCGGTGGTCAAGGCGCTCCGGGACACGCGCTTGGAGGCGTTGGCGCCGCTCGAGGCGTTCGACCTTCTCCGCAGCCTGGTGGAACAGGCGCGCCAGGGAGGCGAGCAGCGCTAGCCGGCGCCCGCGGCGTCCCCCCCATGCTTCTCTTTCTCGCCATCGTTCTGGTGCTCGTGCTGCTCCTGCTGGCCCTGTCGATTGCGATCGAGGCGGTGAATCCGCCCCGCTGCACCGCCGGGTGGGCGCTGGCCCGCCACCTGCCGGTCGATCCCGGGGAGATCGGGCTTCGGTTCTCCTCGTGGACGCTCGATTGCCCCGACGGCACCGCGCTGCCGGTATGGGAGATTCCCATCGACGCGGACGCGGCCGGCGGCCTGACCGTCATCCTGCTTCACGGCTGGGGTCGTTCGCGCATCGAGTCGCTCGGACGGATCCGGCCGTTTCTCGCGCTGCCGCCGGGCACGGTGCAACGGATCCTCCTCTACGACCTGCGCGGGCACGGCGACGCGGAGGGTTCGCGGAGCCGACTCGGCTGGCGCGAAGAGGGGGATCTCCTCGAGCTGATTCGCCGCTGCGGCGCCCGGCGCGTGCTGCTGGGAGGGCACTCGATGGGCGGCGTGATCGCGATCCAGGCGGCGACTGCGGACGACCCGACGGCCGGTTCGATCGTCGGCGTGATCGCGTGGGGACCGTACCCGGACATCCACGTGCCGCTCCGCAACCGGTTGGCCCTGAAGAACGCGCCGACGCGCCCGGTCACCGACCTGGCCCTCCTGCTGCTGCGGATCGTCGG
>JAGQOG010000477.1 GCA_020427695.1 Phycisphaerales bacterium | reverse complement strand
TCGGAGCCGACCTTCCACCGTCGCCGGATCTCGGCTCGCGCGAGCGCACGATCCTCGGGAAGCACGTCGTGGTTGATTCCCGGGGGGAGGATGAAGAGGAGATCGGGATCGATGCCGGCCACCGCGTGCTCGTGGCGGATCGTCGGACCCAGCGCCAGGAGCGGCATGGGGTGCTGCTCCAAAAGCGTTCCGAACGCCTCGGTTTCGATTCCGTCCAGCGGGCCGATCGGGAGGATGCCAAGCCGGTGGCGATCGCCTGCGACCAGGGTCGCCAGCGTGGCGGCGTTCGCCGTCCAGGCCTGCACGATGTCGAAGCGGCCATGCTCGCGTTCCAGCATCGGCAGCGCACGAACCACGGCTCGGCGGGCCAGCGCGGTCGCGCCGGCCGGCGGAGAGACCCGTCCGGCGGGTCGGAGTCCGCAGCGCGATGCCAGGGCCGCGTGTTCGGCGTTGCCCACCACGAGCACGCACTGGGTCACGGAGGGGATGCGCTCCACGGCCTCGGCCAGGAGCCGCAACGTGCACGCACCGCCGCCCGGCGACCCGGGATCGACGAGGTGCAGGATGCGGATCGGCTCCAGGCGTGGCTCCATGGCTCGCGGAGTCCTTCCGCTATTGCAATTGCCGATCAAGACCGGTCATCCGGTGTGCTCGCCGAGCGGCTTGGTCTCGTGCTCGTAGAAGAGCTTCGCCACCTCCGCCCCGAGCCGCGCCGCCAACACGTCCTCGATCTGCCGCACCATCGAGGCGCTGCGGGTCATCTCCGGGGAGACCGGATCGCCCACCGCCTGCACGTATTGGGGGCTCCCGACGTCGACGGGGAAAAGCCGCACGTCGTTCACCACGTCGATCACGCGGACCTCCGCCGCCGCGGTCGGACGGGGAAGGCCGTCCAGATCGGCCTCGCCGAAGGACACCATGTTCACGTAGATCACGATGTCCGCGCCGACCGCCTCGCCGATCGCATCGATCGACATCGGCTTCCGTCCCGTCTCCTGCACCCGAGCGAGGTTGATGGCGTCGCGGGCGCTGATGGTCTTGGTCAGGGTCTTCGACGTCAGGAGCGCCTCCGCCGCGGTATCGCCGATGACCATGCGCAGGCTGCTTCGGGGAAGGACGTTCTTCCGGTCGTCGACGAACACGACCGTTGGCCGGTCGGGAAGCTCGAACATGGCGGGCGTCTTCGGCGGCCCCTCGATGATGAAGGCCACCGGCCCCACGATGTTGCAGGCCCCGGCCGCAAGCAGCGCGCCTGCAGCCGAGACCAGGATGGCAGCGCCGCGGAGCCGGCTCAACCGTCCGGGTACTTCTGCTCGATGTGCTTGTAGAAAAGCCATGCGGTCTTCTCGATGAACTTGACGATCAGCCCCGTCTCGATCTGCCCGGCGGTGGCGCTGTCTCGACCGAGCTCTTGCGGAGGGAATCTCACGACGATGTTGAAGGTTTCGGCGAAGGCATCGGGATCGATGCCGTCGCGCTCGATGACGCCGACATTGGCAGCGCATACGCCGTCCCAGGTCCATCGGTTGCCTGGCGGATTGAGCCGGAACTCGTACAGGTCGACGATCAGCACCCGGCTGACGTCGAGCTCTCGGGCGATGTCGCCGTACGGCATGGTGGACCAGCCGGGGGTGTGGTACTGCCACGCCATGACTTCGCGGGCATCGCGCACCTTGATCCCCGGGACGTTGGACTGCAGGCGCACGCCCAGGTTCGCGGTCACATTCGGCACCACCATGGGGCTGTCGTAGAGGGTGGACATGTCCGCCTGCACCACGATCGCCACGGTCTGGTTCTCGAGTCCCGGGTACTGGGCCAGAACCTCGATCTTCTTCTCCTTCTCGATGGCGTAGCCGAGGTTGCTCACCAGCCCGGGAAGCTGGCAGCCTGCAACCGCAACGGGTACGGCGGCCAGCACAAACGACCAGGTCAGACGCCCGAATCTCATGACAACACCCCTCTCGAGATCGCGATCTTCCATGCCCACGCGCCGAGCACGAGGACGAGCATCGCCCACCCCATCCATCCGCGCCACAGCCGGGCCAGGAGCAGGTGCGTGGACGATCCGGTCAGTGCCATGTGGGTGCCGACCAGGAACGCTCCCGCGGTGACAAAGGCCAGGAACGCTCCCGCCGGCTGGGCGAACACCGCCCCGCCCACGCGGCCATGGGCCGCCAGGGAGAACGCGGTCGTCATGCCGCAGGTTGGACAGGGCGTGCCGATCGACAGGACCCATCCGCAGGGCGGAAGGCCGAGTTGGGTATGGGTTCCCATGCCCGCGGAGGCGGGCTCGAGCATCCAAGCCACGCCCAGGATGGTCGCGGCCGCCGCCGCCACCGCACCACCCGCCAGCCGACGGCGCATGGCCGCTCGAAACCCGCCCTGGGCGACGGGAACGACGGCGGCGCTTTCTGCGGGGGCGAGGGCCATTCGAGACACAGTACCGGGGCCGACGACCGTGGGCAACGGACCGGCCGGACGATGACGATGCATGCGGTACGCTGATCCGCATGAGCCCCACGATCGCCGATGCGCACCTCGACTTGGCCTACCTCGCGGTCGCCGGACGGGACCTGACCGCCGAACTCCCCGCGGCGAGCGGCGGATGCGTGAGCTTCCCCGCCCTTCGCCGAGGCGGCGTGCGGCTCGCGCTCGGGACGATCTTCACCGAACCAGGCGCTCCCGAGGCCCCCTACGGCTACGCGGACCACGACGACACGGCCCGAGCCGAGGCCGTCGGGCGGGCCCAGATGGACACCTACCGGCGCTGGGAGGAACAGGGCCACGTGCGCCTCGTGCGGTGCCGCGCCGATCTCGACGGGTGGGACGACGGCGGACCGCTCCGCGTTGTGATCCTCATGGAAGGCGCCGATCCGATCGTGTCGCCCGACGCCGTCGCCGACTGGGTGGAAGCGGGGATGCGGGCCATCGGACTCTCGTGGGCGCACGGCTCGCGCTACAGCGGCGGCAACGCCCGCGCCGGCGGTCTCACGCCCGCGGGCCGTGAGCTTGTCGCTGCTCTCGACGCGCACGGGATTGTCCACGACCTCAGCCACCTCTCGGACGAGTCCTTCGACGACATGCTCGCCATCGCCCGCGGTCCGATCTTCGCGAGCCACTCCAATTGCCGTTCGCTCCTGTCGCCATCCGTACGGCACTTGCGCGACGACCACATCGCCGCCATCGCCACTCGCGGCGGCGTCGTCGGACTCAACCTCTGCACCAACTTCCTGGCGGACGATCGCCGAGCCACGGTCGACGACTGCATCCGGCACCTCGACCATGCCGCCGCGCACGCCGGCGGGCGGCGCTTCGTGTGCCTTGGCTCGGACATGGATGGCGGATTCGGTCCGGAGAACCTGCCGGCCGGCGTCGATGCGCCGGAACGGCTCGCCCACCTCTTGCAGGCATTGGGCCAACACGGCTGGAGCCAAGAAGAGGTGCGGGCCTTCGCCTCCACCAATCTCCTCGAGTTCCTGCGACGCGCATTGCCGGCGTAGCCAGCCGATCCTCAGGGCGCCGACGCGGGACGATTGAGCGGAGCCACGTACCAGCCGATCCCCTGCTGCCCGCGCACGGGTGCCCGAACGTGAAGGTGGATCCGCGTGCCCGCCAAGGATGACGCATCCGCTGGCGTGTCGGTGACCGCGTGCAGCCTCGTCTCGTTCGCGTGGCAGCCCGCCTGGGCAAACGCGAGGCCGAGGAGTTCGCGGTTCCGCTGCGCCCATCCCTCTGCCGCGAGGAGCGCTGGAAGCTCGGCGAGCGGCGCCACCAGGCACAGCCGCCCGGCCTCGTCCACTGCGAGTTCCACCGAGCCTTGCTCGGGACACCGCAACGGCAGCGGGCGAAGCCCGATGGCCGTCGCCAGTTCGCTGCCCGGTGCGCTTGGCGGCGTGGAGGACATGAATCCCGACGTGACGCGGGGGGACGCGCCGGTGGCGGGCGTCGGTTCCGGCGGAGTGTCGGCGCGCCCGCAGCCGGAGGCGAGCGACCTCACCGGAGGCCGGTGGTCGTTGGGCTCGAGCGATCCGGCGGACTCCGTCGCGGGTCGCGGACGGGCACGCGACGGACCATCGTCGATTCGTTCCAGCCGCCGCGAACTCTCGAGCGTGGCGTCGTGGATCCAGTCGAGCACGTCGCCGAGCGTCGGCGCCGCACCAACGTCCTGGTCGGTGCGCGGGAATGCGACTTGGCCCGCGCTGTCGAGCGGTTCCATGCGCTGGAGATTGGCGACCAGGCCGATCTCCATGCCCAGGAACGCGGACGCGGTTCGGTTCAGGCGCTCGACGAGGTTTGCCACG
>JAGQOG010000476.1 GCA_020427695.1 Phycisphaerales bacterium | reverse complement strand
CTCTTGGCGCCGGCAGCGCGTGCGGCCGACCTCGACCGCGACGGCGTGTTCGACTGGAGGGATGTGGCCCTCTTCGAACAGCTGAACAACCTCCCGCCGGCGCTCTCGCAGCGCATGCGGCAGGCGCACTGATCCGAATCGTGTCCCGGCTGGGCGGCGCTGCAGCGTCGTCCAGGCGGGCCACGCGGATGCCATTTTCATCTCTCCCCAGCCCGGCGCAGGCCGGGCTGGGGGTTTTTTTGTAGAGGGCGGCCTGCGTCCAGAGTGCGCCTGCGAGGTGATCACCCCTGGATCGGTGCGGTTGGGCGGCGGCGAGGCGGCTGATGGATGGCGAGGTCGTCGCCGCGCACGGTGAGCTGCGCCAGGCCATTCCCGTTGGCCACGACCTGCACCGGGCGGGGTGGGCGCATCTCGTAGACGACCGGGCGCTCGTGGTCGGCGAACTGACGCCTCGCGTCGTAGACCCGGCTGAACTTGAAGAGCATGCGGAGGAAGTTCGTCTGACCCCGGAGCACCTGGCCGGCCAGGATGTTCGCGACCGCCACCGCGGTGCGCCAGCCCATGAACTTGCGGTTGATGATCGCCTGCGACTCGACCAGCTTCTCGTAGAACCGGCGGAGCGGGAGCCGAGTCGGAAGCACCGCGTGCTGGATGTCGAATAGCCGGTAGTCGAGCGTCGCCAGCTCGCCGGCCGCGGAATGGAAGAGCTCCGTGCCGGGGTAGGGCGTCGCCACCGTCAGATGGACGATCTCGGGCACTTCCGTTGCCCAGGCGATGGCGCGGTCGAACTGCTCCTCCGTCCACGCGGGGTCGGTGATGAGGTTGATCGCCACGTCGATGCCGAGGCGGCGCGCCACCTCCAGCGCCGCGAAGTTCTGGTTCGGCGTGACCCTCTTCCGGAAGAGCTGGAGCTGCTCCGCATCGAGGGACTCGAACCCGAGGAACATGTAGGCCAGACCCAGCCGCGCCCAGCGGCGAAAGACCTCCTCGTTCCGAACGAGCACGTCGCAACGCGTTTCGAGGTAGTAGCGCTTGCGGATCCCCGTCCGCTCGACGGCGTCGGCGATCGCCATGCCGTGCTCCGGGTGGACGAACGCGACGTCGTCCACGATGAAGACGTTCGGTTCGCGGATCGAGCGCAGCTCCGCGGCGATCGCCTCCGGCTCCCGCTTGCGGTAGCTGCGGCCGTAGAAGGTCCACGCGCTGCAGAAGGTGCAGTCCCACGGGCACCCGCGGGTGAATTCGATGGATGCGCAGGGATCCAGCTCTCCGATGAAGTAGCGGCGCCGCCGGCGGGTCAGGTGCCGGGCCGGCGGGAGGTCGTCGAGTCGGACGACAAGCTCCGGGCGCGGGCCGGTGCCCGCAGTGGTCACGGCGCCGGGGAGACCGTCGATCCGCGGCCAGGCGTCGAGCAGGCGTACCACCGACGCCTCCCCTTCGCCCTGGACCACGCAGTCGATGGCGCCCGCGCCGTGCTCGACGAGCTCCGGCGCGACGAATGACGCGCTGTGGCCGCCGACAAACACGAAGCATTCACGGAGGCGTGCACGGACGCGCTTGGCGAGGTCGAGCACCTCTGGCACGTTGGCCAGGTAGTTGAGCGAGAAGCCGACCGCGTTCGGCTCGAAGCTCCCGAGCAGCCGGTCGAGGGCGCCGCTTCCGAACACCTGGAGATCGAGCAGCCGCACCTCGTGACCCGCGTTCTCGAGCGCGGTGGCGACGTACTCGACACCCAGGGGTTCGAGCCGCAGGTACACCTCGGAATAGAACAATGGACCCGGATGGATCAGGAGGACGCGCATCGCTCCGACCTCGCAATGCCCAGGGCCGCGGCGGGAGCGGCGCAGGCGATGCGTCAACATAGGCCGAGACGTCGTCCGGGACGACCTCGGGCTCAATCCGAACGTTCGGTGGCGTGGATGGCGGCGGCGGCGGCGCCGGGCGGGATGGGCGTTCCTTTGCCCTCGCCGCGCACGATCTCGACGACCAGCGTGTCGTCGCTTGCCGGTCCCACGCGATGGGCATGCACCGCGCGCATGGCCTCCGCGGCGAGCCGCGTGCGATGGGTCCGGACGGCACGGAGCATGCCCTCGAAGCCGAACGGGACCCGACCCTCGCCTTCCGCCTCCAGAAGGCCGTCGGTGCAGAGGAGGACCGCCTCTCCCGGCGCGAACCCGACCGTGCGCTCGTCCGCTGCGAAAAGATCGCCCGCAAGAACGCCGAGCATGGGGCACGTGGACTCCAACTCCACGATCGAGCCGTCGATGCGGCGGAGCACGCCCGTCGGGTGGCCGGCGCTCGCCCAGCGAAGCGCGTCGTGCCCGAAGTCGGCCAGGATCGCGATGGCGGTGGCGAAGACGCCTTGCGGCGCCAACGTTTCGTAGAGGAACGCGTTGAGTCGGGCCAAGAGGTCGCCGGGCGATGGGATCGGGGCACCGGCCTGCGCGCCTTGGACCGCCATGAACTCGAGCACCGCGTGGATCCGCGTGACGGCAAGGGCGGAGGCCACGCCGTGGCCGGTCACATCCACCACCACCACCAGCACCTGCTCCGGAGCGAGGCGCCGCACCAGCAGGAAGTCGCCTCCGATGTCGCGGCGTGGCTCGTAGACGTAGCGGACGGCCAGCCGTTCCTCGTCGATGGGCGCCGGGAAGATCGACTCGTGCACCCGCCGCGCCTCGGAGAGGTCGCGCCGCATCTCGTTCCACCGGCCCCCGACGAAGCGCAACGTGAAGCGGTCCACCCAGCGCTCGTGGCGCCAAACGCTCCACACGAGGCCGGGAATGCCCGCCAAGGGGAACACCGCCACGAGCGTGGCGCGAAAGAGACGCGATCCTTCAAGTCCTGCCACGCTGGCCGCGAACATGATCCACAGCGGGATCAGCGGCCACAGCGCCGGCCACGGCGGCAGGGCCACGAAGAGCGAGCCGATGAAGTGCACCACGAAGACCAGCAGGAGCGCCGTCAGCGAGTAGGCGATCGTGCGAATCTCGGGCGTGAAGTCGTTGGTGTAGACCTCGGGATCGAACACGAGGACCAGCATCGACGCGAAGATGCAGGCGATGCCGGCGGTCATGAGCACCCACCCGAAGCGGCGGGCGATCCGCTTGGGCTGCGGGGCCATGCGCCAGAACACGACGGCCGCGAACGCAAAGCCGCCGGCCAGGCCGTACGCCAGCACGAGGCTCGTGTAGTCGCTCGCCACCAGCCGCCCGCCGAGGACAAGTCGCTTGAGCTCGTCGAAGGTGACAAGGGGGAAAATGGCGGTGGCGACGATGCAGTACACCGCCGCCCGGCGCTGCTGCCAGCGGCCCAGCGCACGCTCAAGGAGCGGCACAGCCTCGGGATCGAGCGGAGGTTGGTCGAGCGGGGGCATGGCGGCGGAGAGCGGGAAGCGTACGCCGCGATCGGGTTCCCGGCCTTCGGAGTGACTTCCCGGAACCGCCCATGCCCGTTGCCGAAGCGACCTTGGCAGGCATCACTGCGATCGTGCGGGTGGTGGCGCGGCGAGCACCGTCGTCGGACTGCCCAGACTTGGGCATCCTGCTCGGTGCGTGGAGCGCCCAGATCGACAAGGGTCCCTTGCCGAGCCGCTCGCCGTTGCGATGATCTCGATGACGGTCGATCAGGGTTCCGGGCGGGGCCGCCGCGGACCGTCGCCGCAGCGATGGCGCCACTCGGGCGACCATCCCGTCTCCGTCTCGTGGATCTCCGGAGAGAACCAGCCCTCGGGGAACGGATCGACCGTCACGCGCTCGAAGACCATTCGTCGTGGCGGCGGAAGCCTGCCGCCCCGGAAGTCGGGCGGGCGATCGAGGAACTGCGGTGGTGGCGGCCCGTCATCGCCCGGCCGCAACCCGTTCGGATCGGGCGGAGCGGCCAGGGCCATGGGCGTGCCGTCGGCGGTCTCGCCGGGCGGCTGGCGATTCGGATCGCGAACGAAGTCGCGGCGGGGTCGCAGGGGTCCCGAATACTCGCCGTCGCCGCGATCCGCGTGGCGCCGGCGACCGCCCGATCCGCCACGCCGTGCCGCGCGACCGTCGTCGGGCCAGTGAAGCTCCATGCGGCGCACCACGCGGGTGTCGGGATCGATCCACAGCTCGATGCGCTGCGGATCCGGACTGCGGGGGCCGCTGCTCACCGCCGAGATCCGGTCGCACAGACTGCCGTCGGGCAGGGACTCGGGGGCCCGGAGCTCGAGGCCGTACTGGCTCGGAAGCCGCTCGAGCATCGCATCGACGGAATCCAGGAGGAACACGGTGTCGCTCAGTTCGAGCCAGCGCGGTCGCGGATGGTCGTCTTGGAAGCGTTGCGTGCGACCGTCGTGCCCGATCGCCCACGGGCCGTCGTCGTCGTTCCCCACCACGATGCGGTGGCCGAACGGCGTCAACAGATCGATGACGAAGTGCTGGCTGTTCCGCGCGTCGATTCGTCCGGCGAGGATCTCGTCCTCGTCCGTACCACCGGGCGGCGTGACGCGCATCTCGTAGGCACGGTCGCCTGCGGCCGCACTTGCGGCGATCGACGTGCGCACCAGGGCCAGGGCGGAGCGCTCGGTCTGAAGTCCGGCAACGATCAGCGTGACGAGGAGCATGGCGACCGCGGCGGTGCTGGCGACGAGTCGCCAGTCGGGGAACCGCATGCGCCGGGATCTGGCCGCATCGTCGCGCCGGATGGCGTCCATGACGCCGACGACGCGCGCCCGCTGCCGGTCGGGGTCGTCCTCGTGCAGGTGGGCGAGCAGACCATGGATGAACTGCTGGGCCGCGAGCCGCTCGGCGTCGCCGATGTCGTCGCACGCTCCAAGGTCGTTCGGCCGGTGACGGTAGTCGGTCATGGCGTCCCCTCCGGTTCGCCCGAGCTGCTCGCGTCGACACTCAAGCAGCGCAACAGCATGTCGCGGGCCCGCTGGATGCGCTTCTTGACCGCTTCCTCGGTGGCTTGGAGTGCGATCCCGATCTCCCGGAGCAGCAGTCCTCGGGCATAGCCGAGCTCGACCACCTCGCGCAGCTTCTGCGGCAGCCGCTCCATGCACGTCCGCAGGCGCTCGGCCCGGGCGCGGAACGAGTCGGCGGGAACGAGCTCGAGCGTTCCGAAGCGCCGATCGAGGGCCTCGAGGACGGCGGGCTCGCAGCTCAGGAGCTTCGTCCGGGAGCGGCGCCGGTGCTGCAGGACCATGTTGCTGGCGATGCCGCGCAGCCAAGGGCCGAACGGTCGCTCGCGGTCGTAGTCGGGCAGTCGTCGCCAGGCGGTCAACATCGTCTCCTGAAAGAGATCGTCCACGGCCGCCGAGTCGTAGACCAGACTGCGCAAGAACGCCGTGAGCATGTCGGCATGCTCGCGAACCAGAATCTCGAAGACCTCTTGAGCCGAGGTCTCGACACGATCGGACGGCGATGGAGGGGGCAATTCGACTCCTGTGATGGGTATTGTCCCGCGGGTGCCGCCGGGGGACCACCGATCGAGCAGTTCGTCCCCCGCCCCGGCGTTTCGGACCCGTCCGGGCCGTTCGGCCACGGGAGCCCGCGGTCCGTCTGGCGATTCGCTGTCAAACGGGATCGAGGGCCACCTCGACCAGGGATGCTCCGGCGTCCAGCTCCGCGATCGACCAGACCTCGCCCTGGTCGAGGCGAAGGGCATCCCGGTGGGCCAACTCGAACGGGGTATCGCCCCAGCCGATCCGGACCGTGCCGTGGAACGCGACGAGGAACCGCGCCGCCGCGGCTTCTCCCGCGACCCCGTCGCCAGGGCGGCGAATCGTCCGGACCAAGGCACGCCAGTGCATGCGGTCGACCATCACGTTGAGGTCGTGGACCGGACCATCGATCAACCGGCAGTCCACCGGAACCTCGCCAGCGAAATCGAGGGGCTCGAACGGCCGATCGATCCGCTGCCACGCGCCGTCGCCGATCCGGATCAGCATGCCGTGTCCATCGACCAGCAGCAGGATCCGATCGACGCCTGGGAACAGGGAGAACGGACCGGCGGATCCGATCGTCGCGATGCTGATGCGCCACGCGAATCGGGATGGATCGCACGGATCGGGTTGAACGGCGATCTCGTCGGTGACGCCGCCGCCGTTCCGCCACGGAACCCGGCGGTGCGAGGAGGCAGGGAGGAGCAAGGGCATCGACGAGGGTAGGAACGGTCCCGGCCCGCGTGCGGCGCCCGGTTCAGGCACGGCGCCGGCGGCGACGCCCGAAGCCGACGGCGAACAGCGCCAGCGTCGCCGGTCCCGGAACGAGTTGCGCTGGCACCTTGTCGGAGCCGCCGTTGGCGAAGCCGCGGAACCGAACGATGAAGTTCTCGTCGTACGGCCCGTTGAGGAAGCTGGTGGCCGAGAGCAGCGACGCGTCGCTGGCCGTGACGTTGAACACGAAGGTCCCCGTGGCGCCGATCGCGAGACCTGCCGACGGGTTGCCGTTGCCGAGGAAGTCGCCGCCGAGTCCGGCGCCGGCATCGAACGGGTTGCCGAAGGGCGCACCATTCAGTCCGCCTCCGGTGATGTTCAGGAAATCCGGATCGGTGCTCGAAGCGAGGACGGCCGTTGCGAGCGGATCGATGCTGTCGATGTTGAAGAGGAACGCCGTCAGCCAGCCTCCGTTCGCGGCCGGCGTCGTGTTGGTGAGCGAGACCGTGAGAACGCCGCTGGTGCCGGAGCTGTAGTTCCAATCGAGCATCCCGGTGAACGCACCGAGGCTGCTGGTGCTCGCGGACCCGTTGGACTCGATGGCGACCATGTCGCCGTGGGTGGCGGCGACAAAGGCGAAGGCGGCGGCAGCGGCAACGGTCGCGGCGTGCATGTGGTTTCTCCATGGGAGGGGGGCCGATTGAGCCCCGGGGCAACGACCAGAGCATGGCCGACAACAGGCCGGAGGCAACCCGTATCGTCAATCGCAAGTGTTGTTTTGGCGGGAGTTTGCGTGGTTCGACGCCAGCGCCTTTGGGAGCCCGGAATTCCTGGACCCTCGGGTGACCTCCAGGCCCCTGGGGAGTCCGGGAACGCGATCGCCATCCGTTGGCGTGCTCGACGCGTCCGACCATCGAGGGCGCTCGGACTCATAAAGTCGCGATGGTCGGGCGCGCCGGTGGGGTATTACGCTCCTACCAGACCGGACGACCGCGTGTCGCCTTTGGGGTGACCGGTCGCTGGGCGGGAAGAGGAGCGACTCATGCGTCTGAGGAACGTCGGATGGGCCGGGTGTTTGGTCATGACGACGTCGGTGCTGCTGGCCAACGCGGCCAGGGCCGACGTCCTCACGTTGGTCTCCACCAACGAGGAGGCGGGCGGGTACTTCGGCGCCGCGGTCGATGGCATTCCCGACATCAATGGCGACGGGGTTGACGATGTCATCGTCGGTGCCCCCGAGGAGAACGGCGGCGGCGTCTCGGACGCGGGTCGGGTCTACATCTACTCCGGCTCGGTTGGGCTCCTCATCCGGGCCCACAGCTCGCCCAACGACACCGTCGAGGGCGACTACGGCATGGCCGTGGCCGGTATCGGCGACATCAACGGCGACGGACGTGGCGACTACGCCGTGGGTGCCCGTGGCGAGAACGGCGGTGGCGGTCGGGTCTACGTGTACTCGGGAGCGACCGGGGCCCTGCTCCGCACGCACACCTCGCCCAACAACGAGCCCGGCGGCCACTTTGGTGCGGCCGTGGCCGCGATCGACGATCTCTCCGGCGACGGGCGCGGGGACTACATCATCGGTGCCCCCGACGAGAACGGTTCGCGCGGCCGAGCCTACGTCTACTCCGGGAGCAGCGGAAACCTGATCCGCACCCACAACTCGCCCAACGCGGAGGTTCAGGGCCTCTTCGGCGCGTCCGTGACGGGCGTGCCCGACACGAACGACGACGGCCGCGGCGACTACGCGGTCGGCGCTCCCCAGGAGGATCCCGGTTCGGCGCCGACCGACAGCGGTCGGGCGTACGTGTACTCCGGGATCAACGGCTCCCTGCGCTTCACGCTCGCCTCGGCCAACCCGGAGTCGGGCGGCAAGTTCGGCACCTCCGTCGGCGGCACACCCGACGTCGGCGGCAACGGATCCGGCGACATCATCGTCGGTGCGCCGTACGAGGAGGTCGACTCGGAAGGCACGACCTACCCCAACGGCGGTCGGGCGTACCTCTTCTCCGGAACGTCGGGTGCGCTGGGCCACACGTACGAGCCTCCGGCCGGCGAGATCAACGACGAGAACCTGTTCGGCTACGCGGTGGACGGCGTGGAGGACCGCGACAACGACGGACTGGGCGAGGTGGTCATCGGCGCTCCAGGCTGGCCGGGATACCACGTGTACCTCTTCAACGGCAACGACAGCTTCAATCTCCTCGAGAACATCGACAGCCCGGACGACCTCGGCGCCAACCAGTTCTTTGGCGGCGCGGTGGCCGGGGTCGGCGACGCCAACGGCGACGGGCGCGGCGACTACATCATTGGCGGCCGCGGCAGCGACGATTTCCCCAACGGTCCGTCGGAGTCCGGCCGCGCGTACATCCACCGAACGACGCTCGCCAACAACATCTGCTCGGTCTTCAGCGTGGCCGCGCTGCAGAACGGGCCCAACCCGTTCACCACCATCGGCGCCACCGGCAGCAGCGGCAGCACGGAGGATTGCGTGGCGGCCCTCGAAGCGGACGTCTGGTTCGCATACGTGGCCACCTGTACCGGCCAGGTCACCTTCAGCACCTGCGGCATGGCGACGTTCGACACCATCATCGCCGTTTATCCCGGGTGCACGTACGGCGCGTTCCCGCTGTTCCCGTGCCAGATCGCGAGCAGTCCCATCGCGTGCAACGACGACGCGGAGGGATGTTCGGGCCTCACTTCCAAGGTCACGATCGACGCTACGGCCGGAGCCTGCTACTTCGTGCGCGTGGGCGGGTACCTCGGCGTCTGGGGCTTCGGCACGCTGACCGTCACGTGCGGCTGCGCCGGAGATCTCAACAACGACGGAACGGTGAACGGCGCCGATCTCGGGGTCCTGCTCGGGCAGTGGGGCGGCAACGGCAGCGCCGATCTCAACGACGACGGCGTCGTGAACGGCGCCGACCTCGGACTCCTGCT
>JAGQOG010000475.1 GCA_020427695.1 Phycisphaerales bacterium | reverse complement strand
TCGCCGCTCAGGTCCTCGGCGCACGGCTCGCCTCCACACGCCGCGGCCCAGCCCATTCCGTCGACGAGAACGCCCGCCGGCATCCCAAGGTTGCCGAGTTCCGCCACCAGTTCGGCAGTGGCCTCGCCACCCTGGACGCTGACCGAATAGAGCCGCTGGTCGTTGTACGTCATCAGGTAGAGTTGTTCCTCGTCGGCGTCGTACGCCAATGCGCCGAGGGTGCCGGCGGCCGGCGCACCGCCGGCGGTCCAGGGAATCGGAACAAAACTCGCCGATTGCCCCTCGCCGAACTCGATGGTCCCGATGCTCCCACCCGAGTAGTTCGTGGCGAAGAGCGTCTCGCCGACCCACTCGAGTCCGACCAGCGCGCCGACCCCGGTGAAGGTCTGCACCAGTTCGCCGCCGGTGGTGACCTCGTGCAGCAGGTTGGTGAAGGTGACGCGCCACAGCGATTCCGTCGAGGCGCGGTAGGCACCGTCCTCCTTGTGCCCGCCGATGCTCGGCGTGTACTCGTGTTCGTCCAGCAGCCGACCGCTCAGCGCATCGAGAACGCCGACGTACTGGGTCGTGGGCGTGCCGATGTACAGATGCGTTCCATCGCACGCCATGTTGTTCCAGTGCGTGCCCCCGGGCGGAACCTGCGGCGAGATGGACAGGTCGATCGTGCCAAGATCGATGTTGTACCGGTAGATGGTTCCCTCGGTCACGAACTCCGATCCCATCCAGAGATAGCCGCCGGCGTGCGCCGTGGCGGCGATGACGGTGGCGATCGTGGTCGCCGCGAGGACGCGGTGGCAGGTCGTGCGGGTCATGAGTCTTCCCCCTTTGGTTCCAGCGTCCCTTGTCGAGCGACTCGGGTCAACACTCAGTTCGGGATTCCGTCGAAAACCGGGCGAAAACACGCATGCGCAGGATCGCGGCCTGTGGTGCGGAGTGTCATGCTGGGGAATGTTGCGCACGGCCAGGATGGCCGTGGCACCCGACACCGCGTGGGTGCCACGGCCGTGTCGGCCGTGTGCGGGAGGGTTGCACGTTCGCACGGCCAGGATGGCCGTGGCACCCGACACCGCGCGAACCGGCGGCGCGGGTCCGCCGGATCTCGCATCCTGGCGAGATGGCAGAACCCGGCCGCCGTCGTTCGGTGCGACGTTCGAACAAAGGACGGAAGGGCACGAATGACTTCCCTTCGTCCCTCTCCCGTCACGACCAGTTCGACAGGAGCAGGCCGAGATCGCCGCCGTCCACGGTGCCGCTGCCGTCGAGGTCGGCGTCGCCGCCGCTCGAGCCCCACACGGCGAGCAGCAGACCGAGATCGGCGCCGTCCACCACGCCGTTGCCATCGAGGTCGCCCACGAGCGCTGCGGTCGGCGTCATCACGAACGACTGGAAGATGCCGTTCACCTGCGCCACCACCGCGATCTGTCCGGCGTTGTTGATGTCCTGGGCCTCGATCAGCAACCCCTCGAATCCGTCCGGCACGAAGTCGTTCAGGTCGACGAGCTGCTCGCCGTCGAAGAGCACCGCGCGGCTCTCGAAGTCGGGGGTGAAGGTGTACGACCGTCCGACGGCAACACCGTCGTCGTTCACCGCGAAGAGCTCGCTCTCCTCGTGGCCGGGCAGCACGCCGATGCCAACCTTGTCCTCGCCCGGAACCCAGACGGTGCCTTGGAAGCCCACGCCGGGGAACGAGCTCACGCCCACCGCCGTGCCCGTGTCGTTCAGGTCCTTCGCCTCGGCGTTCTCGAACTGGCCGAATCCGCCGATGATGACCCAGTCGTTGCCGTCGTAGACGAACGCGTCGTTCGGACCGAAGAAGGGGGTGTACTCCCATCCGCACACGATGCCGGCATTGTTGATGCCGGTGGCGCGCTGGCGCTGGTTGTCGGAGTTGACGCCGATGTTCTCGATCCCGGCGTCGGTCCAGAGCACGGCCTTCTCCTGCTGCTGCGGGTTGTACGACAGCCCGGCCGCCACGCCGTCCTCGTTGATGTCGTACGCGACGCTCCACGTGCCGCCGAGCGTGGGCAGCGCGGCCATGACGCCGTCCTCCCAGCGGAACGCCGCGTAGGCGGCAGAGCCGCTGGCGCCGGTGGGCAGCGATTCGCCGACCACCACGCGGTTGTTGTTCACCGCCCAGGCGATGGCGTCGTTGCCACCGAGCGTGCCGAGCGGCGTCAGCACGCCATCGGCCCACAGGAACGCCTGGGCGCCGCCCGCGTTGCCGTAGTTGCCGACGACGTCGCCCTGGTCGTTCATGCCGTGGGCGATGACGCCGATGCCGGGATCGACGGGACCGATCGATTCGAACTGGTAGCTCTGAGCGGCGAAGGCGCCGGCGGCGGCGGCGAGCATGCCGCACAGGGAAACAGGCCCGGCGAGCCTGGGCGCGGCACATGCGCCGGGGGCAGTCGAGTTGGCGTGGGGGGAGCGGGACGAAGGGGCTGTCTTTCGCATGGGAACGGTCTCCGGAAATGAGGGCGTGAAGGGATGAAATACGGATTTCGCCTGCACGAGTTGCAAAATTTTGCAGCGATTTTGCAATGGCCGCATCTCCGGCGGG
>JAGQOG010000474.1 GCA_020427695.1 Phycisphaerales bacterium | reverse complement strand
GGGGCCGGCGCGGGCGAGGAGTACGGCCGAGGTCGGTGTCAGCGAATAGAGCAGCTCCACCGCGTCGGCGCTCCAGCGCTGTTGGCGCTGCTGGAGGTACCGGCCGAGCAGGAGCGCGAAGACCAGCACGCTGAGCGAGTCGAAGTAGATCTCCCCCGCGCCCCGCACGGTGTTGATCACGCCCCAGGCGGTTCCCACCGCCAACGCGACGGCGATCGGCAGGTCGAGAAGGACCGTGCGCGTGCGCAGCGCTGCGAGCGCCGCGCGGAAGAACACGGCGCCGGGCCAGGACACGGCCACCAGGCTCAGGCTCATGCTCACCCAGCGGAACAGCCGCAGGTGCGACGGATCCATCGCATCGAACAGTCCGGCGTACATCGCAAGGGCCAGGAGCATCACGTTCCCGGCGCACGCTCCGGCAACGCCAAGCCGGACGAGCTGGCGACGCTCCTCGCGTTGGCGCGCCGCCCGAGCGCTGGCAGTGCGGGCCGGGTGCGCCGGGTAGCCGAGGCGGTCGAGCGCCTGCGCCGCCGCGCTCAGGCCCGTGGCCTGCGGATCCCACCGCACGCGCACGATCGATCGGCGCACATCGAGTCGACTCTCAACCACGCCCGGCGCCACCCGCGGGAGTCGCTCGAGCAGCCAGAGGCAGGCCACGCAGTGGACGCCCTCCACGAAGAGTTCCGCGCTGCGCGTGCCGTCTGACTCGCTCTGGACGTAAAGCCGGGCGAACGTCGGATCGTCGAACTCCGCGTAGTCGCGGCCGGTGACCGACGCCTGCTTCCCGTCGCCCGCTGCGCTCTTGAGCAACTCGTAGTAGCGTTCGAGTCCGCAGGCGCCGATCACGCCATGAACGGTTCGGCAACCGGCGCAGCAGAACTGTTCCGTCTCGCCCGCCACCACAAGGCCGCGGGGGACGGGCAGTCCGCAGTGCGCGCAAGCGACGGAGCCTTTCGTGCCGCCGGAGGCGATCCGAGCGCTGGCAGTGCGGGCGGATCGTGGGGCTTCAGCCACCATTGCAGCACGGAGGTTTCTGGTCGCCGAGGTGCCGCACCCGATCGATCGCTTCCGAGGCGGTGGGCGCCTCGTGGTCGACCCGGGCGGACGTTGTGGACGACGAGGCGGCCGAGGCGGACGACATGGTCGGCAGGTGCAGCCGTCCGACGATCGTCCAAATCCCCACCGCGGCGAGCAGAACCGCGGTGGCCAGGGGGAGCCGCGTCCGCAGCGGTCCCGCGACGGCCTGCACGCCCGCACCGATGGCGGCCATCATCGGCAGCGTGCCGAGCCAGAATGCGGCCATGGCCGCCGCGCCCTTGAGCGGGCTGGCGGTGCCGGCGGCGGTGATGGCGAAGGCGTAGAGCCAGCCGCAGGGAAGGAGCGTCGTCAGCATGCCGATGGCCAGGGCACGCTGGAACGGCGGACGGGTGAACGCGGCGCGGTGGCCGGCGGCGACGGTGCGCTGCAGCACCGCCGGGACGGGTGCGCGCGGGAGGCGCACGCCCGAGGCGCGAAGAATCGCGACCGCGGCGAAGCCGATCATCATCGCCCCGGCCACGATCGCGGCGCCGCGCTGGAGACCGGCCGCGGACGTGCCGAGATCGATCGCCGAGCCGACGAGACCGCTCGCGGCGCCCAGGACCACGTAGGTGACCAGGCGTCCCCCGTTGTACGCGGCGTTGAGCTTCCAGCGAGCGGGCGTCGTTCCGTCGGTGCCGGCGACGGCAAACGCCACGAACGCGCCGCACATCCCGGCGCAGTGCATGCTGCCGAGGAGGCTGGCGACGAAAACGGCGACGAAGAGGGCGAGCATGGGACGGCGTTCGGTCGGCGATGCGGAGGTCGAAACGGACTAGTCGTGATCGGCGGCGGTGAAGTCGAACGCGTCGGCGTAGCGGTCGTGTCCATGCACCGCGTCGAAGGAAACGTGCCAACGGCCGGGGCGGTCGAGCACGAGATCGGCGGTGTAGACGCCGGGCGCCACCTCGAGCAGGGAGGCCTGCAGCCGTCGAGAGGCAAGGGCGTGATGGAACGCCACCACGTCGATCCGACCGCCGGAGATCGGAAGATCGTCGCGGTCGCGCAGTTGGAAGCGGAGGGACGCGCCGCGGGTCGGATCCACGACCGCGATGTGCCAGCCCAGGCGCCGGTTGGCGGCGTGCTGGTCCTCGGCGGACTGCCAGTTCGCGGCCTTCGTGTCGTAGCCCGGATCCACGGCGAACGACGGATCGCGCGTCGCGGCCCAAACCGTCACCCCGACCACCACCATGTTGATGCCGATGAGGGCGAACACGATTCCGGGCCAGGGTTGGAGCAAGCGCGACAGGCGACTCATGGGTGGATCCCCCCAAGGGTCTTCTCGGGATGGTCCGACGGCTCGTGGGCCGAATCGTCCTCGGAATGATCAGGCTCCTCCGGCGGCGACGCGGAGGTTGGCCCCATGAGCTGGAAGTGCCGCGACACCTGCGCACCGTCGCGGTCGCGGACCGCGACCGTGATCGGACATCGTCCATGCTCGAAGGCACTGGCGGGGGCGGCGATCATGCCCTTCAGGGTAAGCACCTCGCCCGGCCCGGCCTCCACCGGATTCTCGTCGAAGAGGAGCGTGGCGTTGGGGATGCCTTCGACGGCCATCGTGTACGACCGCGGCTCCATCGTCCGGTTGACGACCTTGATCTGGACCGGGTTCGCGATCGTGCCGTCGGGAAGCGTGGTGAAGGTCCGGCCGAGACCGCGCAGGACGGTGAGATCGAAGGGGCCGCGGCCCAGCAGCACGGTGACGAAGACCGTGAGCAGCCCGATGAGGAGCAGGGGGTAGAGCACCACGCGCGGGCGGAGCAGGTGCCAACGGCCGATCTCGACGGCCCGCTCCGAGCTGTAGCGGATCAGGCCGAGCGGGCGGCCGAGCTTGGCCATGACGGCGTCGCAGGCGTCGATGCATTGGGCGCACGCGACGCACTCGAGCTGGAGTCCGTCGCGGATGTCGATTCCCGTCGGACAACACACGGTGCACATGCCGCAGTCAACGCAATCCCCAAGGCCGGTTCCGTCGGCGTTGGCGGCCTTCGGGGCCGACACGGTCAGCGCCACGGGGACGGCCGGGGCGGTTTGCGGCTTGCCGCGCCGCGCCTTGCCGCGAGGTTCGCCGCGAGCGCGGTCGTACGTGATGATGAGCGAGTCGCGGTCGAGGAGCACCGATTGGAAGCGCCCGTACGGACACGCCACGATGCACGTCTGCTCCCGAAAGAAGCTGAAGTCGAAGAGCATGAGCGCCGTCACGGCGGCCATGACGAGGAACGGCGCGGGGTGCTTGAACGGCGACTGGCGCACCCAGATCCAGAGCGTGTCGACCCCGACGAAGTACGCCAGGAACGTGTGCGCGAGATAGCACGCCACCAGAAAGTACGTGATGTACTTCAGGACCTTGGCCGGCGGGGTGCCTTGGAATGCCCAGCGTTGGCGCCGGCCCGGCGTCCCTTCGAAGAACCGTTCGATGGGTCGGAAGACGAACTCCAGGTACACGGTCTGCGGGCACGCCCAGCCGCACCACACGCGGCCGAGGAGCGCGGTGAGGAGGAAGATCGACACGAATGCGCTCACCATGAAGAGCGCGAGCAGCAGGGTGTCGGTGGGGAGAAACGTCATCCCGAAGATCGTGAAGCGCCGAGCGGGAAGGTCGAGCAGGACCAGCGGATGCCCCCCGATGCGGACGTACGGGATGGCGGTGAAGACGAGGATCAGCACGATCGCCACCACACGCCGGGCGCTCATGAACCGCCCCCGCATCGGACGCGGCGCGAGCCACCGTCGCGACCCGTCCTTGTTCAAGGTCGAGAGAACGCGCTCCTTGGGCTGCAGCGCATCGGACGGCGCGGGTACGGACGGACGCTGGCTGGCTTGGGTGGCCATTCGAACGACGGTGCTCCTGTCTGGCCGCGCCGACGACGCGGACTACTCCTTCTTGGCCGCGGGCACGAACTCGGGCCACGGCGGGATCTCGGTTCCTTCCGGAGCCTTCGGTGCCGCCGGCACCGATCCCCGAAGCGAGGCGGCGTAGGCCGCCAGCAGGATCCGCTCGTTCTGGCTCATCCGCGTCTCCCACGCGGGCATGGCGCCGTTGTTCGCTCCCTTGTTCAGCACCGTGATGATGTCGTCCAGCTTGCGGACGTTCTTGTAGCTGTTGTCGGTCAGGTTCACCCCGTTGATGCCTCCGCCGTCCTTCGCGTGGCACTGGGCGCAATTCGTGGCGAACATGCCCTTGGCCACGGCCATCATCTGCGGGTTGTGCATCAGTTCCTGCATCGTCTGGGCGTCGGGCTTGAGCTCCCCGAGCTCGCCGAACACCCGCTGGTACGCCGCGGCCTGCGCCCTCTCCCAACGGTCCTGAACCGTCCACGACACCGGACTGAAGGTGAAGAAGAAGTAGTAGAGCGCGCCGAACACCACGGAGCCCCAGAACAGCAGGTGCCACCACCCGGGCACCGGATTGTCGTACTCGCGGATGCCGTCGTACTCGTGGTCGAGGAGGTTCTCCATGGACGAGACGGCTTCGGACCCGTCGTTGGGCTGGTTGGCGATGCTGCTCATGGGCGGGTTCCCGCGTTGGAGTCGGCGGAGGCGTCCGAGGATTCGTCGGACTCGAGGGGAAGTTCGGAAAGGTGTCGGTACTCCGCCGATCGGCGGCGCGAGAACAGCCTGGCCATCACCACCGCGAAGACGACGAGGAAGATCACCAGGGCGATGGTGGGGAAGGTGCCCAGACCGAGGCGGCCCACGATCTCGCTGAAGGTCATGGCCGGGTCCCCGGTTGAGCGGGGGGCTCGGCCGCCGCAACGGCGGGTTCGGCCGGGGGCGGAGGCGCGGAGATGTCCGTGCCGAGCCGCTGCAGGTAGGCGATCAGCGCGACCACCTTCTTGCCTTGCAGATCGGTGTATCCGCCCTGAGCAACCAACTCCGTCGCGATCGTTTCCGCTTGGGCCCGCGCCATCTTCTCGGCGTCGTTCACCGCCTCCCCGTACGGCACGCCCAGCATGGCCATGACGCGCACCCGACGCTGGATGCCGCCGAAGTCGAGGTCCTCCGCGAGGAGGTTCGGATACCCCGGCATGATCGACTGCTCGACGAGCTGGCGCGGGTTCTCGAGATGGCGCACGTGCCAGTCCCAGCTCTGCTTGCCGCCCTCGCGCGCGAGATCGGGACCGATGCGGCGGCTGCCCCACTGGAACGGATGGTCGTACACGAACTCGCCGGGCTTGCTGTACTCGCCGTAGCGCTTGGTCTCGGCCCAGATCGGCCGGATCATCTGCGAGTGGCAGTTGTAGCACCCCTCCGCGATGTAGATGTCGCGCCCGGCCAGCTCAAGCGGCGTGTACGGCTTCACCGAGGCGATGCTCGGCACGTTGGAACGGATCAGGAAGGTCGGGATGATCTCGAAGAGGGACGCCACCACCACGGCGACGGTGGTCATGACGGTCAACCGGATGGGCAGTCGTTCCCAGCGCCGGTGCCACGCGGCCTTCTGCCAGACGTCGATCTTCTTGGCCACGTCCAGCACGACGGTCAGGTCGCTCTGGGGCTCGGGCGGCTCGTGGTAGACGCGCGACAGCGCGGGGGCCCGCTGGACGGGCACCTCGTAGGTCGCGGGGCGTGCCTTCCAGGTCATGAACGAGTTGTAGAGCATGAGCACCATGCCCCCGAGGTAGAGCAGTCCTCCCAGCACGCGGATCCAGTACATGGGCATCAGGGCCACGACGGTCTCGACGAAGTAGGGGAACTGGAGCTCCCCCGTCTCGTCGAATGCGCGCCACATGAGTCCCTGCGTGACGCCGGCGGCGTAGATCGCCAGCACGTAGAGCAGGATCCCGGCGGTCGCAAGCCAGAAGTGCGTCGTGGCGAGGCTCTTGCTGTGCAGCGGGGCCTGGAAGAGCCTCGGCAGGAGCCAGTACAGCATGCCGAAGGTCATGAGCCCGTTCCAGCCGAGTGCGCCGCCGTGCACGTGCGCGATCGTCCAGTCGGTGTAGTGCGTCAGCGAGTTGATGCCCTTGATCGAGAGCATCGGTCCCTCGAACGTGCTCATGCCGTAGAACGTGATGCCGGCGACGAAGAACTTGAGCACCGGATCGGCGGCGACCTTGTGCCACGCGCCTCGAAGCGTGAGCAGGCCGTTGATCATGCCGCCCCAGCTCGGCATCCAGAGCATCAGCGAGAAGATCATGCCCAGCGTGCTCGCCCAGGCGGGAATGGCGGTGTAGTGGAGGTGGTGGGGTCCTGCCCAGATGTACAGGAACACCAGCGACCAGAAGTGCGCGATGCTCAGCCGGTACGAGAAGATCGGCCGCTCCGCCGCCTTGGGCAGGAAGTAGTACATGAGGCCGAGGAACGGCGTGGTCAGGAAGAACGCCACGGCGTTGTGCCCGTACCACCACTGCATGAAGGCGTCCTGCACGCCGGCGTAGACCGAGTAGCTCTTGAGCGGTCCCGCCGGCAGGGCGAGGCTGTTGAAGATGTGCAGCACCGCCACGGTGACGATGGTCGCGATGTAGAACCAGATCGCGACGTAGAGATGGCGCTCCCGCCGGCGCAGGAGCGTGCCCATGAAGTTGACGCCGAAGAAGCCGGCCCACACGACGGCGATGGCGATGTCGATGGGCCATTCGAGCTCGGCGTACTCCTTGGCCTGCGTGAAGCCGAGGGGCAGGGTCAGTGCGGCGGCGACGATGATCAGTTGCCAGCCCCAGAAGTGCAGGTTGCTCAGGACGTCGCTGAACATCCGCGCGCGGCAGAGTCGCTGCGTCGAGTAGTAGATCGCGGCGAAGATGGCGTTGCCGGCGAAGGCGAAGATGGCCGCGTTCGTGTGCAGCGGACGGAGCCGGCCGAAGCTCAGGAACGGAAGTTCGAGCCCGAGGCGCGGGAGCACCAGTTCCAGGGCGATGATGAGCCCGACCAGCATCGCGACGAAGCCCCAGACGACCGTGGCGATGGCGAACTTGCGGACGATGGCATCGTCGTAGACGAACGACTCCATCGGCCCGGTCTCGGCCGCGACGGCGCCGTGTCCGGACGGCTGGGGGGAGGTGGCGAGGGCAACCGGCTCAGACATGAGGAGCGACTCCTGGTGTGGACCGACGCGGAGGATGCGTCCCGCGACTCCGCCGGTCAAGGTCAGCAATCGAATAGATGAACTGCAAGTCTTCTAGTCGTCGATGGGGATTGTCGGCATTCCGGCTCGGTTCGTCAAGCGATTCCCAACTGGCATCCATCGGTGTTCGAGCGCGACTTGGCCCAGCTTCGGCACGTTCTTTCGTGGTTCCGCGTGGGTACCGGGGTCCGGCCGGACACCGCCGGGCGCTATGGCCCGATCGGCATCCGCTGGACGGCGGGGGGCAGAGGCTGCGTTGAGATCTGGGCCTCGAGGTTTGGTTTTCGAGGTTCCGGCGTCGGGATCCCGGCTTCGAGGTTGGGGACGCACACTTGGTTCCCAGCCGGAACGACGAATCGGGTGGGTTGCCATCCCCGTCCGCCAGGCGAGGTGTGATTCAGGTTTGGGCCCGCTGGGCGGCGGATTCCCGCAAGGGGCCGCACGGACGAGGGAACCAGGGCCCGTCCGCCACGCCGAGCCGGAGTCCGTTCCCAGCCCGCCCATCCACCCGGGCCGGGCCATCGGTCCGAGGCCATGTTGCAGGCCCCCCCCGGGCGAAAGTGCGTGTCCACGTTGCGGGCCCCGTGTCCACGTTGCGGGCCCTGCGGGCCTTCCGGGCACGGCTCGGTCGAAAGTGCATGTCCACGTTGCGGGGACGAGCGTGCGTGTCCACATTGCGGGCACGTTGCGGGCCCGGGCGAGGGGGGCGTCACCGCCCTTCGCCCGATCCAGCGGATGCTTCTTTCGAACACTTGACCAACTTGTATGCTGCTCTTATGGTGGGGGGTAGTTTCGGGCGGCGGGAGGATGCTGCGGAGTCTGCACGATGCTGAGCCAAGGAACCGGATACGCAGCGACGGCGCTGGCCTTCGTGGCCGCCGCCGGCGGCCGTCCTGTTCTTGTCCGAGAAGTCGCCGACGCGGCCGACATCCCGGCGCCCTACCTCTCGAAGATCATCCACGCCCTGTCGAAGCGGGGGTTGGTCAACACCCAACGCGGAATCGGAGGCGGAGTCACCCTCGCCCGACCCGCCGGCGAGATCACCCTGATGGACCTCTGCGAGGCGCTGGCCGATCCCGTGCTCCAGGCTCGCTGCCTCTTGGGAACGGCCGAGTGCTCCGACGACCGAGCCTGCCCCGCCCATCGGTTCTGGAAGGCGCAGCGCGGACGCATGCTCGAATACCTTCAGACGATGACCGTGGCCGACGTGGCGGCGTTCGAAACGCGGCGGCAGTGGAAGGCGACGGCCCGCAGCGCCGGGAACGGAAACGGCGACGGAAGCAGCACGACGAACGGGCACGAGCTCAGCTGAGCCGGCGGTCCAGTCCGGCACAGCCGGAGCGCACCGGTCAGGACCACGAAGCGGGGGGCATTCTCCTCGACTCCTCCTATCCTGCGCTGTGCACGTCCTCTCTTGCGGTTTCCTGGTGGCGGTGGCGCTGGCGGCACCAACCGTCGATCGACTCGATCCCGGCGATCCCGATGTCGCCGCGCTGATCGACCAGGTGGTCGCCGACGCGCTCGCGGCTCCGACGCCGCCACCAGCGACACCGCTCGACGCCGCGGAGGTTCCGCGGCTCGCGTGGGGCGACGAACGGTCGATCACCGGCCGCTTGGAGCAGGCGACAACGGTGGCTTCCGGTCCCCCGGGACGCGAGTTGACCGAGTGGTTCCTGCGACCGGCCTCCGGCGTTCCCGTGCTGGTGCTGGTGGTGGGCGGGGAAGCAGCGAACTTCGCCGAGGGGACGGAGGTCGGACTCTCCGTCCGTGCCGCGGGATTCGTTGAGGCGATGGCCCGCAACGGCGAGATGCGGCGCTTTCCGGCGTTCGTCGGCGCGCGGCCGGTCCGTCCAACGAGCGGCGCTCCGGCGTGGGGTCTGGTCGCGGTCCTGATCCCGACCGTCGTGGTTCTCCTCGGGCTCTTTCTGGTGGTCGCGGCACGCGCTGGCCGAGCACGGCGCGGGCCCCTCCAGCGCCGATTGTGCGCCGCGTCCGACGAGCCGGAGGCTGCCGAGTTGCCGCTGCCCGCCGATCCCGCCGAGGCCTTGGCGGCTCTCCGCGAACGCGCAGACGAGCGCTGAGGGCGCGACGAGCCGTCTCCTTGGCGGGGCCGGTGCCCCTACGCGGTCCTCGGCGTATCCCTCGAGGAAAAATTCCGAATCTCCCCTGCGGTCGGCGCCAGCGGAATGCGTGAGTGGGTTGAAGCCGGAAGCACCGGTGCTCATTCGTGCCCCACAGGAGAGAATCATGCCTGCCTCAAGCTCATCGTCCGCCCTCGCCACGATCGCCGCGATTGGACTCGTTTCGGCGCTGGCGACCGCCGGCGATCCGTGCCCCTGCCTCGGCGACTTCAACCACGACGGCGACGTCAACGGAGCCGATCTCGGTCTCCTCCTCGGCCAGTGGGGCCCCGGCGCGGATCAGGCCGACCTGAACGGCGACCAGCAGGTCGACGGCGCCGACCTCGGTCTCCTGCTCGCCCTTTGGGGCCCGTGCGCCCCGCCGTCGAACGACCTGTGCGGCGGTGCCACGCCGCTTGCGGGCTCCGAGGTTCTGGTGGAGTTCTGCACCGTTGGCGCGACGGACAGCGCCTCCAGCGAGATCGCCGGCTGCGACGGCGACACGATCCCGATCCACAAGGACGTCTGGTACAGCTACACCGCCGAGGCGGAGGGCATCCTCCACGTCGACACGTGCCTCGAGGCGTTCGACACGGTGCTGGCGGTCTACGGCAACATCCTGGGCGACAACTGCGCCTGCCCGGGAGGCCAGTTCTCCTTCGCGTCGCTGCTCGGCTGCAACGACGACTTCTGCGGCAACCGGTCGCAGGTCGAGATTCCGGCCGTCGCCGGGAAGTGCTACACGATCCGGCTCGGCGGCTACTTCACCGCGCCCGGCACCGGCATCCTCGACGTGGTGAACATCCACCGCGGCGACCGGTGGGACGTGTGCAAGCCGCTTCCATCCGCCCTCTTCCAGAGCGTGGACGGCACCAACGCCGGCGACACGTGGCTCGACGGCGGCCAGTCGGGATGTGCGGCCGGCGACACGGTGGACGAGTGGTACTGCTTCACCATGCCGTGCGATGGAACGCTGACGATCGACACCTGCAATCCCGCCACGAACTTCGACACCACGCTTGCGGTCTACCTCGCCAGCGCGCCGGACGAGCCCGTCGCCTGCAACGACGACGCGGAGGATCCCGCGTGCGACGCGAACCCGCTGAGCTCGCGCGTCTTCACCGGATTCGCGAGCGGGACCCAGATCCTGATCCGCGTCTCCGGCTTCAACGGCGCCGCCGGGAACTTCAAGCTCACGATCGACGTGGATTGCGTGGGCTGATCCCCGCCCGTCCCCGCGGGCGGAGGCGCGTCAAGGACCGTCGGCGGCACGGAGCACCCGGAGGGGTCTCCGTGCCGCCTGTCCCCGTTGGCGCGGATGCGCGGCGCTCGCGATCCGGATGCTCCTGCCCGAGCGGGCGGGCGCGCTGGACGCCCGGCCGCGGGTCGTCGATGATCGACCAGGCGTCGCCCAAGTCGCCGCCGATCCCACCCCATGACCCGCATTCCCGTTCAGCTTGCCGCCGGGGGCGCCGCCTCGCCCGGATCCGCCGGTGGCCGCTACGAGTTCGTCGTCGGCGCGGGGCTGCTGACGCGCTTGGGGACCATGGTGCATGCGGTTGCACCGCACGCGAGGGCCGCGCTGGCCGTGGACGAGTCGATCGCGACGACGCACGGCGCGGTCGCCGCCACATCGTTGCGGCACGCGGGATACGAGGTGGTCGAGATTCCCGTCCGGGCGACCGAGGAGGACAAGTCGCTCGCGTCGGTCGCCCGCGTCTACGAGCGGCTGCTTGCCGGACGGCTGGAGCGTCGAAGTCCGGTGGTGGCGATGGGCGGCGGGATCGTTGGCGACCTGGCCGGCTTCGCGGCCGCGACCTATCTCCGGGGCGCTCCGCTGGTGCAGGTGCCCACGACGCTGCTCGCGATGGTGGACGCGTCGATCGGCGGCAAGACGGGCGTGAACATGCCGCTTCCCGGCGGTGGTCTCGGCAAGAACCTCGTCGGGGCGTTCTGGCAACCCGAGCTGGTGGTCGCGGACCACGCGACGCTCGGCACGCTTCCCGCGCGCGAGCTCCGTTGCGGCCTGGCCGAGTGCGTGAAGCACGGCATGGTCGCCGAGCCGTCGCTGGTCGACTTCCTCGAGGAGCACGCATCCGACATCCTGGCGCTGGCGGGACCGCAGGTCCACGAGCTCGTGATTCGCAGCGCGACCATCAAGGCAAGGATCGTTGAAGCGGATCCGCGCGAGCAGGGGGTGCGGGCGCTGCTGAACCTCGGCCACACGTTCGGACATGCGATCGAGTCCTTCGCGCGGCTGCGCCTCCTCCATGGCGAGGCGGTCTCGATCGGCCTCTGCGCCGCCGCCGCGTGTTCGGTGTGGATGGGTCGCTATCGCGAGGACCAGCGCACGCGGGTCACGACGTTGTTGTCCCGCCTTGGTCTCCCCACCGTGCTGCCGGAACCGCTGCCGATCGCCATGGCGGTGGAGGCCATGGGGCACGACAAGAAGGTCCGCGACGGTCGGCTGCGGCTGGTGCTGCCGACGGGACCCGGCCGGGCCGAGCTGGTCGAGGACGTGCCGCAGGAGGCGATCGAGGCGGCGTGGCGGAGCGTGGGTGCGGGGCCGAACGGTCCCGAGGTTCCGGAATAGCCGCGCTGCGGCGCGGATCCGAACCCGCATGCCGAAGGGATTTGCGAACGGAATTGCCGGGAATCCGCCTGTTCCCTTCGTCGGCGACCCGTCCGAACGGGCCCGCCGGGAAGGGCATCGACATGAAATTCCAGATCGTTCCGACCGAGGCCCGATAAGAACCCCGTAGGCGAGGGGGCCCTCCACGAGTCCACGCACCTCTTGCGCGGCGAGGGCTTCCGAAGGCGTTCAGGATGACGCCAAGCCGGTGCGGAGCGCCGAGATGCGAACCGTTGCGATTGTGAATCAGAAGGGCGGCTGCGGGAAGACCACGACCGCCATCAACCTCTCCTCCGTGCTCGCCAATCGGGGCGAACGCACGCTGCTGGTGGACATGGATCCCCAGTCGCATTGCGCGGCGGGCCTGGGCGTGCCGGAGGCTCGCATCGAGCGCAGCATCGCCGACGCCCTCCTGGTCGAGCATGGGCGGGCCATCGGCCGCAACGGCCTGCTCTGGGAAGTGGGGCGGAACCTCGACCTGCTCCCGAGCACCATGGCGCTTTCGGGGCTCGAGGCTCCGGGCGGCGGGATGTACGAACTCCCCGATCGCGATCGCCGCTTGGCGGCGCTGCTCGGGCGATTCGTGAACCAGTACGACATGTGCGTCATCGACTGCCCTCCCACCATCGGGCTGCTCACGTTCAACGCCCTTCGGGCGGCCGACGAGGCGATCATCCCGGTCGAGACCGGGTACTTCTCGATGCGCGGGGCCGAGAAGCAGTGGGCCACCATCGAGCGGCTGATCGCGCGACTGAACCGACCGCTGCCGTGCCACATCCTGCCGACCCTCTACGACGACCGATCACGGCTGGCACGGGAGATCCTGTCCTCGCTCCGCCGCCGATTCGAGGGGCGCCTGCTGCCGGTGATCGTGCGCGAGCACGCCGTGCTGCGCGAGGCCGCCAGCTTTGGTCAGCCCGTCACGGAGTACGCTCCGGAATCCGAAGCGCGAGCGGACTTCGAGGAGCTGGCCGAATGGTTGCTTGACCAACCGCTGCCGCATGCCGGCGAAGCGATCGCCTCCGCGCTGCGAAGCGTGCAGGCCAACCGATCCCGCGGCGGACAGTCGCTCTCGCCGCTGGCGCAGGGATCCACCTCGGACCCAGCGGCGAACACCGCGGTCATGGAGGAGTCGGTGCTCGATCGGGCCACCGAGTTGGCCCATCGCGTTCGCGAGTTGTCGGCGCAAGCCGAGCAGCTCGGCGACGAGATGGAGCAGGAGGTCGCGGTCGTGTCGAGCAACGGCCTCGCCCTGGTCGAGACCATGCCCGACGCTCCGCCGACGACGGAGCGCAGCCAACATCTTCTGGGTGTCCGTCAGACGGCTCGCGGCGTCATGTTCCTTCAGCCACTCGAATGCGGCCGCACGTTGGCCATCGCGGGCGACTTCAACCAGTGGGATCCCGTGCGGCTTCCCCTGCGACCCAACCGCGGGGCTGGTGTGCACGAGGCGATTGCGGAACTCGAGCCGGGGACGTATGAATACCGCGTGGTGGTCGATGGGCGATGGCAGCCGGATCCGTTCAATCCCGACCGGCGGCCGAATGCCCACGGCGACATGAACAGCATCCTCACCGTGGTCGCGAGGTCTGCATGAGGAGTCCCACGGACGCGTTCGACGAACTCGCGGCGCTGTTCCTGACGGAGGATCCCGATGCGTCGTCAAGTGCGGCCGCCGTGCTGCCCGCCGTCCAGCTCCTGGTGGTCGGTCACGCGCCCGTCATGGCTGGCCTGTGGCTGGCCCAGTACGCCGACCTGCTCGGCCGTCAGTGCGGACCAACGGGCCTGATCCGCTTCGACGAGACCGAGGTGAGCCTCGAGATCCTGCGGGCGGGAGGCCGGCGCGTCGGTCTGGACGGGTCGCCGACGCTGCACGAGGCGATCCGCTCGGCCGCCCGGGTGGTCGAACGGTGGGTGGTTCGCGCCGATCCACGGCTGCCGCATGCCTCGTTGCTCAACGCCGGCGCCGACCAGATCGTGCTCATGACCGGCGCCGACGCTCGGCGCCGTGCTC
>JAGQOG010000473.1 GCA_020427695.1 Phycisphaerales bacterium | reverse complement strand
CTCTTGGCGCCGGCAGCGCGTGCGGCCGACCTCGACCGCGACGGCGTGTTCGACTGGAGGGATGTGGCCCTCTTCGAACAGCTGAACAACCTCCCGCCGGCGCTCTCGCAGCGCATGCGGCAGGCGCGGTGACCTGATCCTGTCCGGAACGGCCGGCGACGGACACGTCGGCCGTTCCGGGACTTTCGCAACCTGTCTATGCCCCGGCGGCGGCCAACGCCGCCGCCGGGGATTCTCGAACACACCCCGTCCGCGTCGGTTGGATCACCGGCATCGGACCATGGATGGAGAATCGTCATGCGTTCCCAACTTCTTGCCTCGGCTCTCGCCATCGCCGGCTTCGGCGCGTGTACGCCGGCTCTCGCCTCGGTTGATCTCTCGCTGTCTCCGTCGTTCCAGGAGACGATCGCGGGAGCCACGATCGAGATCAACATCGTGGTCACGGCCTCGGGGGACTCCCCCGAGCCGTTCGACGCCCTCGACGCGATCATCCAATGGGACCCCGCGTTCCTGACGCTGATCGGCGCCACGCAGGTGAACAGCCCGGCGACCTTCTTCGCCGCCGGCTTCCTGGCCGATCCTGACGGCGTGAACGACGACTTGACCGACGGCACCGTGATCTTCACGGCGCTCGCGCCTCCCGGCACGGCGATCTACGCTCCGCCGGCCGGTCCCACGCTTCAGGCCAACGGCCTGATCGTGACCACGCTGGTCTTCGAGGCCAAGGACTGCACGGACAGCACGTCCGTGTCGTTCCTGCCCGAGATCGGAGCGTTCGGCTCGAGCCGCGTGCTCTTCCAGGGCTGGAAGGTGACGGGCGATCTGGGCGGGCCGTCGAAGACCCTGATCGACTGCCCCGTGTGTCCGGCCGAAGGGAGTTGCTACGAGGCCCACGCCAATCCCGGCTGCGACGACCAGTCGTGCTGCGAGACCGTCTGTGCGGTCGATGCCTTCTGCTGCGAGGTCGAGTGGGATTCGACCTGCAAGGAGGAGGCGAACGAACTCTGCGGCGGCTGCGGCGATCCGAACGCGGGCTCTTGCGCCATCGCCCACGAGGGGATCGGATGCGATGACGCGGCCTGCTGCCGCCTCGTGTGCGAGATCGATCCCTTCTGCTGCGAGGTCCAGTGGGACGGCGTGTGCGCCGGCGAAGGCTGCACGCTGTGCAGCGAGTGCTTTGCCGACCTCGAGCCGGACGGCATCGTGAACGGTGCCGATCTCGGCGTGCTGCTTGGAAACTGGGGCGAGAGCGGCTGCGGCGACCTGAACCTCGACGGCACCGTCGATGGCGCGGACCTCGGCCTGCTCCTCGGCGCCTGGGGACCGTGCAACCCACTGCCCTGCCCCGGTGACGGCGACTGCTGCGAGGCGAACGGCACGCCCGGCTGCGAAGACGAGGCCTGCTGCACGCTGGTCTGCGGCATCGATGCCTTCTGCTGCGACACGGCATGGGACAGCCTCTGCGCCAGCGAGGCCGAGGCAACCTGCGACCTCTGCGCGCCGGCGGTCGGCGCCTGCTGCTTCAGCGACGGCTCCTGCAAGGACGGTGTGGACGAGCCCGCCTGCCTGTTCGAACTCGGCGGCGTCTACCAGGGCGACGGCACGACCTGCGACTCCGTCAACTGTGGTGGGGAGCCCGCATGCCCCGGCGACGGACTCTGCTGCGAGGCGAACGGCACGCCCGGCTGCGAGGTCGAGGCCTGCTGCACGCTGGTCTGCGGCATCGACCCGTTCTGCTGCGACAACCAGTGGGACGGCATCTGCGCCGGGGAGGCCGCGGGCTTCCCCGAGTGCGAGTGCGGCCAGACCGGTCCGCCGAACGACGACTGCAACGACCGGATCCAGATCTTCGACGGCGTGACGCCCTTCACGAACGTGGGCGCCACCACCGACGGACTCCCAAGCGCGTCCTGCGACTTCTTCGGCAACGACCAGGTCGGCTCCGACGTCTGGTTCAACTACACGGCCACCTGCACCGGCACCTTGACCGTGAGCCTGTGCGGCAGCGGCTACGACACCAAGATGGCCCTCTACAGCGGCTTTGCCTGCCTGCCCGACGACAGCAACCTGCTCGCCTGCAACGACGACTTCTGCAGCCTCCAATCGGAGATCTCGATCCCGGTCACCGCCGGCGACCTGATCAAGCTCCGGGTTGGCGGGTACGACGACGCCCAGGGATCGGGCACGATCACCATCACGTGCTCCGGCTCGGAGCCAGCCTGCGGCGATCCTGATGCCGGCGACTGCTGCGCAGACAACGGCTCGCCGTACTGCGACGACGAGGCCTGCTGCCTGGCGGTGTGCGCCCTCGACTCGTTCTGCTGCGAGAACACGTGGGACCAGATCTGTGCCGACGAAGCCGCCCAGGACGCCGCATGCGACTGCGGCCAGGAGCCGGCCTGCGGCGATCCAAGTGCCGGCGACTGCTGCACGAACACCGGCACGCCGTTCTGCGACAACGAGGCGTGCTGCTTGGCGGTGTGCGCCTTCGACTCGTTCTGCTGCGAAAGCACCTGGGACCAGATCTGCGCCGATGAGGCGGCCAAGGACGCCGCATGCAACTGCGGACCGCCGCCCACGTGCGACGGCGACACGTTCCTGACCCAGAGCAACAACCCGGTGGCGGAGAACGATCCATTCGGCAGCATCGCGTGCTCCGGCGCCGGAATCACCACCGCGAACCAGTTCGCGCGATCGTTCGACCTGTCGAACGGCCCGACCGCCGGAAGCGACTACCAGCTCAACTGCGTCGACTTCGGCTTCACCAACAGCGGCAGCGGTCTGAGCGGTTCGATCGACATCTACCTGGATACGGACGGCGGCGCACCTGGCGCGCCGGGAGACGATCTGGTGCTCCTCGCGAGCACGCCCGTGGCCCTGGTTGGCGGGGGCTTCTACGGCAACCTGATCGCCTCGTTCGAACCGCCGGTCTGCATTCAGGCGGACTCGGTGTTGGTGGTCGTGCTGAACGAGCCGGAAAGCTCCGACGGGTTTGCCGCCTACGGCGGCAACCTGGACGGCCAGACCGGGCCGCTCTACGTTCTCGCGGACGCGTGCGGAATCTCCAGCTTCGTGAACTTCGCGGACATCGACTTCCCCGATGCCAACTGGGCGATGCAGTTGATCGGCAACATCGGCTGCGGCAACGAACCCCAGCCGATCCTGATCAACGAGATCCGGATCGACCAGCCCAGCAACGACGACGACGAGTACTTCGAGCTCGTCGGCGAACCAGGTGCCAGCCTCGACGGGCTCACCTACCTGGTGATCGGTGACGGCGCAGGAGGCAGCGGCACGATCGAGGCCGTGATCGACCTGACCGGTTCGGCGATTCCCGCCACCGGCTTCTTCGTCGCGGCGGAGTCCACGTTCACCTTTGGCACGCCCGACCTGGTGACCTCGCTCAACTTCGAGAACAGCGACAACGTCACGCACTTGCTGGTCTCGGGCTTCACCGGGGCCAACGGCGACGATCTCGACACCGACGACGACTGCGTCCTCGACGTCATGCCGTGGGGCTCGGTTCTCGACATCGTGTCGCTGGTCCTCGACACGACGCTCCCGCCGCCCGCCTCCGAGTGCTACTACGGGCCGCCGGTGGGGCCGGACGGTACCTTCGTGCCGGGTCACATCTACCGCTGCACACCCGAAGGCGCGTGGACGATCGGACCCTTCGACATCGCGGTCGGCGACGACACGCCTGGCGCCGCCAACCTCGCCTGCCCCGTGCCGCCGTTCGAGGCCCAATCGCAGCCGCGCGTTGTGCGTCCAGCGGCCGGCGGGAGTGCGACCACGACGAACGCTCCGAGGCGGACTGGGCCATCGGCACGTTCTGGCGGGACGCCTCCGATCATGACGACCGCGCCGGTGAGGCCATGACGGATTGCGGTCTCAGTCCGTGAGTTGATCCTTTCCGCTCGCCGGCCGAATTGGCCGGCGAGCGGCTTCCGGCGTGCGCGACCGTCTCCGCATGCCAAGCGCGACTCGGGGCCAGTCTCCCCTCCTCCCCCCTGCCGCCGAACCACCGGCGGCAGGGGGATTCCGGTCGAGGATCGCATCCAAACCGGGTAGCCGATGATGCGGCGCGACGCCTTGATCTCCACCCCCGTCCTGGCGGCGGCGCTCGGCGCCGCCTGCGCGGCCGCGCCCGGCTACGTCGAGGAAGCACAGTCGCGCGGCATCGACTACCTGACCGCCGGGCTCTCCGTCATCAACACCTTCGGCGTGGGTGTCGGCCTCGTCGATCTCGACAACGACGGCGATCCCGACCTGGTTGCGGTGGGCAGCCCGCTCCTCGGCGTCCACGTCTGGGAGAACGACGGCACCGGCGTGTTCACGGACCGGACGGCGGCATCGGGCATCCCGTTCCTCGACGCCGGCTCCGGCGTCGTGGCGGGCGACTACGACAACGACGGCGATCTCGACCTGTACATCTCGCGCTGGGTCAAGGACGACGTGCTCCTGCGGAACGACGGCGCGTTCGTGTTCGCCGACGCGACGGCCGCCGCGGGACTGGCCGGGAACAACGGTGCCGGCGCCGGCTGTGCGTTCGGAGACTACGACAACGACGGTTGGCTCGACCTCTTCGTCGCCAACCGCACGTTGACCCTCGGCAGCAGCGTCCCCAACCAGCTCTTCCACAATCTGGGCGACGGAACCTTCGTGGACATGGCGTCGGCCCTCGGCGTGGACGACGGCAGCCCGTCGTTCCAAGGCACGTTCGTGGACATCGACCTGGACACCGACGTGGACCTGTACGTCTCCAACGACAAGGGCTCGGCGGGATTCTGGCACAACTACCTCTTCCGCAACGATGGCGGCACGTTCACCGACATCACCGCCGAGAGCAACGCGACGGTTCCCCTCGACTCGATGGGCATCGCCGTGGGCGACTTCGACGGCAACGGGCTGCCGGACATCTACTGCACGAACGTGCCCGTCGGAAACGCGCTCTTCCTGGCGGAAGAAGGACCGGTCTTCAGCCAGGCCGCCGCGGAAGCGGGTGTGGAGTCGTTCGCCTTCGGTTGGGGGACGGCGTTCCTGGACCACGACTTGGATGCCGATCTGGACCTCCTGGTGTGCAACACGCTGGGCGATGGACCCAACCGCCTCTACCGCAACGATTCCCCTTGGCCGTGCGACGACATCGCATCCGAGGTCGGGTTGGGCACCGAGGACGCCTACTACTGCCTCGCCATCGCCGACATCGACCGCGACGGCGATCTCGATCTGCTCATGCAGCGCCTGGGCGGCACGCTCCAGCTCTTCGTCAACCAATCCCCGTTGCCGGGGCACTGGTCGCGCCTCAACGTGGTCGGGGAGCCGCCGCAGCACTTCGCGGTCGGCGCCACCATCCATGCCGTTGCGAACGGCGTCGCTCAGTTCCGCCAGATCATCTGCGGGAACAACTACAAGAGCCAGAACGAGCTCGCGGTCCACTTCGGGTGGGGCGCCGCCGACGTGGTGGACGAATTGACCGTCGCATGGCCCGGCGGATCGGAACGGACGTTCGCCAACATGCCCACCAACGCCGAGTGGACGCTCTGGCCGGACGCCCGCCTCGGCGACGCCAACCAGGACGGCGTCCTCGATCTCACCGACTTCCAGGCCATGCTGGATTGCCTCGCGCCGGGTTCCACACTCGCTGAGGGCTGCGAGGTGATGGACTTCGATGGCGATTGGGATGTGGATCTCGACGATGTTGCGCTCTTCGCGAAGCGGCTGTCCGATCCGCCCGCCGACTGCGACGGCGACGGCGTCCCCGACCTCGTCGAGATCGCCAGCGGTTCCCAGTCGGACGCAGACGCCGATGGACAGCCCGACGAGTGCGGAACCCAGCCGGCCGACCTCGACCGCGACGGAGACGTGGACGGCGCCGACCTTGGGCTGCTGCTGGGCAACTGGGGCCAACCGGGCGTCGGCGACCTCGACGAGAGCGGCTCCGTGGACGGGGCGGACCTCGGTCTGCTGCTTGCCGCATGGCAGAACTGACCGCGCAGACGTGCGGCCGGCTCAGCGGCGCCACCCGATCGGGGATGCCCCTTCTTCGGCGTCTCTTCGCCGAGCGCCCGATCTCCTCAACGCAGGCGCTTGATCGCCGCAACGTGAATGCCGCCGACCGTGTGGAGCGCCAGCGCGCCAACGATGGGGATGTTGTCGACCCGGGCGGCGTCGTGGACGTCCCGATCGAGCCCGATGGCGGCGAGGTTCCTTCCTCCCGTGCTGGTCTGGAGTGCGCGGAGCACGGCGTCGGCGTCCCCGTCCAGCGCTCGCCACGAGGTCAGCATGGACTCCGCGCACCGGTCGAGATCAAGCGACCGATGACGACCCAGCGCCTCGATCATGGCGCCGGCGCCGATCAGATCCTCCTCGGTCGGCTGCCCGTCGGTCCCGGAGGCGACCATGAAGACCGGCCCGCGATGATCCACCAGGGCGTTGGCCACCGCGGTGCGGTTGACGAGGCCGCCCACCAGGACGCGGTGCAGCATGGACAGCCGGAGCAGCGCCGCGGTGCCGTTCGTGGTGGTCAGGAAGATCGTGCGCCCGCCCACCTTCTCGCGGGTGTACTCCGCGGGCGAGTTGCCGAGGTCGAAGCCCGGAGCGGGCAATCCGCCACGCTCGCCGCCGGCGAGGGCCTTTCGCGTGCCCACCATGGCCCGTCGGCGCATCGCCTCCTCAGGGGTTCCCACGGGCGACACCGCTTGCGCCCCCGCGTGCAACGCGGTCATGATCGTGGTGCTTGCGCGGAGGACATCGACGACAACACCGACCGCGGACACCGACGGAACGTCGGGGAGATCCTCGTGGCGGGCGAACCCGTGCACCTTCAGGTCTGCGGTGGAATCGGCCGGCATCGCCCGTCAGCGTAGCGGTACACTGGCCGGATGATCGCACCCGGTGCGCAATTGCCCGCGATCGTGGCCCGACTGTGTGCCGCGTCCATGGCGTTGGTCGTCGCCGCCACGGGTCGGGCCGGCGCCGACGGCCCGGTCACGACCGCGGCGCTCGTCGAGGAGATGATCGACCGTTCGGCCGTCGCACGCCTCCCCGATCCCGGGTACCGCTGCATCCAGTTCAGCAGCTACGACCGGGCGTCGATCGCGCCGACGGAGCACGACACGTGGTTCGCCAACGGCGACGCGGGACACTTCCTGCGCGTCGAGGACCGCGACGGCCGCACCGAGCACGTGATGGTGGATGCCACCGGCCCCGGCGCCGTGGTGCGGATCTGGTCGGCCAATCCCGAGGGAACGCTCCGCGTGTATCTCGACGATGCGGAGGCGCCGGTGCTCGAGTGGCCGATGGCGGATATCCTCGCGGGGAAGGGCCCCGTCGCGCCGCCGTTGGCGCACGTG
>JAGQOG010000472.1 GCA_020427695.1 Phycisphaerales bacterium | reverse complement strand
TGCACGATGCCAACAAGAACCGTGTCACGCCTGCGTCCGCCACGCCCACCACCGTCATCGGGGTCAATGCCCGCATCAACGGCGACATCCTCCTCGACGGCGACGCGTCCGTCCTCGGGAAGGTCGAAGGCCGTCTCGAGGTCGGCGGCGAGCTTCACATCGGAAGCGAGTCGCAGGTGACGGCCCAGGTGGTCTGCGAGCGGCTGAATCTCGAAGGCACGGTGCGCGGCGACGTCTTCGCGGCGAAGGGTCTCGAACTCGGCGCCAGCGCGAGCCTGATCGGCGACATCTCCGCCGGCTGCATCTCGGTCCCCGCCGGTGCCACGTGCCAAGGCACGCTCTCGGTCGGCCCGAATGCCGCCCAGGCCGCCAAGGATGGCGCCAAGAACGGTCGGACCACCAGCACGTCGACTCCCGCCAACAACGGCAAGTCGATGTCCGCGACCGCGGAGACGAAGCCCTCCGTTGCCCGCGAGGCGACGACGCTGCTCGAGTCCACGCGCTGAATCCGACCGTTGGAGTCCCGCCAGACCACCGCCGGTTCCGCGCGGTCGTGGCAGGCACCGCACGTCCCAACCAGCGCACCATGCGCCGCCCGAGGCCGCTCGCCGGGCGGCGTCCGCATGCGCAGGGGAGTCGGGTAGAATCCGGACCCTTCCCAGGCCTCGCATGTCCGGACTCCTCGAGTTTTCCATCTCCGACGATCCGATCGCCCAGCAGCTGCGTGCCGAGCTGGCCGCGGTCGAGGCGATCTTCGATCGCCAGCTGGCCAGCGACATGCCCGCCGTCAACGGGCTCTGTCGCCATGTGGAGCGCTATCGGGGGAAGATGCTGCGTCCCACGCTCGTGCTGCTCTGCGGTCTGGCATCCGGCCGGCGCCGGATCGACCAGGGTCATCGCGTGGTGGCGGCGGTCGCCGAGATGATCCACATGGCGACGCTCGTGCACGACGACGTGCTCGACGACGCCCAGGTCCGGCGCCGCGGCGCGACGGTGAACCAGCTCCGCGGCAACGAGGTCGCGGTCATGCTTGGCGACTACCTCATCTCCAACGCGTTCCACCTCTGCTCGACGATCGGCGACCCGTCGATCAACCTCGCGTTGGGAGAGATCACCAACACGCTGTGCGAAGGCGAGCTGGTGCAGCTCCATCACCGCGACAACCTGAGTCTCGACGAGGCGACCTACTTCGAGATCATCCGTCGCAAGACCGCGTCCCTCGTCGGAGGCTGCTGTCGATTGGGTGCCCGGCTCTCGGGGGCGGACGAAGCGGTGTCGTCGGCGCTGGGGGCGTTCGGCCTGTCCCTGGGCGTGGCGTTCCAGATCCAGGACGACCTGCTCGACCTCGAGGGCAAGCCCGAGGTCGTGGGCAAGAGCCTCGGGCGCGATCTCGACAAGGGCAAGCTCACGCTGCCGATCATCGTGCACCTCGCGGAGGCGGGCCCCGACGCGCGGCTGGAGGCGCTCGAACTGATCGAACGGCGCGAGAGCGAGGGACTCCTGCAGCGGCTGGTCGATTCGGGCGCCATCGACGCGGCGCGTTCCCGGGCGGTCTCGCTCGTGAACGACGCGAAGATGCAGCTCGCCGTTCTGGTGGACGGCCCGGCCCGAGACCTGCTCCAGGCCATGGCCGAGGCCGTCGTGGATCGCGATCACTGAGCATCGACCGTCCTGGCCGGTTGGCGACGTGTACCGTCAACGCCGCCTGGTGACGTTGGGCACCGACTGCCCGCCGAACCGGGCCGTCGGTGGCACCCGCCTCAACCGCGCTTCCAACGCCCGCCGCCGCCGCCCGCGGCGTTTCCCTGCAGCGCCCGATTGGCGCTGATCATGGGGCCGATCACCGCCTCGGTAAGCTCCATGGGGTGTCCCTGCCATCGCACCACGCCGTCCGCGCTGACGATCACGCAGTGGGGAATGCCCGTGATGCCGAAGTAGTTCTTCAGGCGAGCTTGGGGATCGCTGGCCAGGGCATAGCTGAAGTCGTTGATCTTCTTGCCCTTCTTCATCAGCCCCTGGTCGACGGCGCCCTTCGTCTCGTCGGTGATGCCGACGACGCACACGTCGCGGCTCAGGCGCGTCGCGATCTCGTTCATGTGGGGCACCGCCGCCATGCACGGACCGCACCACGTCGCCCAGAAGTCGAGAAGCAGCAGGCGGCCGCGCGGATCGTCGGCGTTCGTCAGCCAACGGTCCACGACAAAGGTCGGCATCGGCTTGCCGCGCTGGTCGCGGGCGCTGCGCACGGAGCCGGTGGGGTTCGGGAAGCCGGCGCTGTTCGCCGTCGCCTCCGGCGCGGGACGAGCCTTGGGCTCGGCGGCGGGATCCGCCTTCTCCGCGAGAAGCTCCTCGACGGTCTGCTTCAGCCCGTTCGTGTTCAGTCCCGCGTAGCGGAGCGTGCCGTTGCGGTCGATCACGAGGTTGACGGGACGCTTGTAGACGCCGAGCTCGTCGCAGAAGGTCCCCGACGGATCGATGACGGTTGGAATCTCGAGCGGCGCCCGCTCGAGGAACGCCTTGGCACCATCGGCGCCCTCTGGGGTGTGGAGTCCAAGGACGAGGAGATCCGCGCTCGGGAGGTCCTTGAGGATGCCGTGCACGCGACGCGGCTGGGATCGTCCGGCGCTGGTCTTGGTGGTCCAGGACTGGATCACCACCACCTTCCCGCGCAGATCCTTCCAGGTGGTCGGTTCCATGCCCACCCACTCGAGGTCCGACGCGAAGGCCGGCGGGGCGTATCCGACGACGGCGTCGAGCGCGGCGCGGTCCTCGTTGTTCATCCGGTCCAACCGCCGCGCGTCCGGGCTCTGTCGTCCATCGGACGGACGGGAGCCGTACTGCGGATGGGCGAGGACCGTGCTGGCAACGATGCCCAGCGCAGCGAGGATGGTGGTGGAGGTCGATCGGCGATTCATCGGTGGAAAACTCCTGGAGCGGCGGCAACGCGTCCGGAACGCCGCGTCATCCGCCGTCGGAATGGGGGCCGCGCGTGGAAGGGGTGATCCCAGTATGACGGCAAGAGGCGCCGTGGGAAGAGGATACTGGCTCCATGGACGTCAATTGTCGGCGGCGCGAACCCGGCGGCGGCCACCGAACGCGGATGCGTACGGGGCATGGCTACCATCGACGGCTCGCCGCAACCAACGTGCTCCGCGCTGCTCATGTCGACGTCCACACCCAACCCGACCGACCAGGCGGTCGCTGGCCGAGGCAAGCCTCCGGCGCCGGCGTGGTCGCTGGGCGCCTTCCGGGAGGTGTGGGCGATCGCGTTCCCGACCGTCCTGACCATGACCAGCTACACGGTCATGCAGTTCGTGGACAAGCTGATGGTGGGTCAGGTCGGACCGGTCGAGGTGGCGGCCCAAGGCAACGGCGGCGTGTGGTCCTTTGGCGTGATCGCCTTCGCGATGGGCGCCGCCACCGTGATCAACACGTACGTCGCGCAGAATCTCGGTGCCGGCACGCCCGAGCGCGGCCCGAGATACGCCTGGGCGGGCGTGTGGATGTCGCTCGTCTTCTGGGTGCTGGCCCTGGTGCCGTATGCGCTCGTGCTGCCGTTGCTGTTCGCCCGCATGGGCCACGCGCCGGAGCTCCAGGCCCTCGAATCGATCTATGCCCAGATCATGCTCCTGGGAGCGCTGCCGCTCCTGTTCAACAAGGTGTTCAGCCACTTCTTCTTCGGATTGCATCGTCCACTGGTGATCACCTGCGCCGCGGTGGTTGGCAACCTGGTGAACGTGGCGCTGAACTACGCGCTGATCTTCGGCGCCGAGGGGATTCCCACCCTGGGGCTTCCCGGCGTGCCCGGTGCACCGGCGCTGGGGGTCGCCGGGGCGGCGATCGCCACCGTCGTGGGCACGGCGGTCGAGCTCCTCATTCCCCTGTGCGTCTTCCTTGGCCCGCGGCTCGATCGGACACTGGGCACCCGCGCGGCATGGCGACCGCGTTGGGAACCCGTGCGCCAGATCCTCGCGATCGGGTGGCCGGGCAGCGTGCAGCTCGGCAACGAGATCATCTGCTGGGCGATCTTCATGTCGGTTCTGGTCGGCACGTTCGGCTCCGACCACATGACCGCGGGCTGGGCCACGCTGAGCTACATGCACCTGAGCTTCATGCCCGCGGTCGGCTTTTCCGTGGCGGTCAGCGCCCTGGTCGGCCGCCACATCGGGGCCGGTCAGCCGGAGGTCGCGATCGCGCGGGCGCGACTCGGGCTGGCGATGGGGGTCGCCTACTGCTCGCTCTGCGGGTTGTTGTTCGTGGTCTTCCGCCACCAATTGATCGCCGCGTTCGTGGGCGGAAGCGATCTGGAGCCGGGCCAGGCGGCGCGGATCGTGACCATCGGCGGGCAACTGCTGGTCTGCGCGGCGATCTTCCAGGCGTTCGATGCCCTGGGGATCGTCTACATGGGAGCGCTCCGTGGAGCCGGCGACACCGTGTGGCCCGGAATCGTCACCGTCGTGCTGAGCTGGGTGATGATCGTCGGCGGGGGCTGGCTCCTGGTGCGCCTCGCGCCGGGACTCCAGTCGCTCGGACCGTGGATCGCCGCCGCCGCGTACATCATCGTTCTGGGCGTCGCGATGGCCGTCCGCTTCGAGCGTGGCCGCTGGCGCTCCATTCGACTGCTGGAGGAAGCCGCCGAGGGGTCGCCAGGGCAGGGTCCGGACTTCCCCATCGGACCGATGGCCCACGGCGGCGGCATGGGCGAGGTGGAGGACATCGCCGCCGATCGGGCGATGATCGAGGCGGGCGTGGGGACGGGGGCTGACGCGGGCTCTGTTGAGCGGTCGCGGCACCCGGGATAGACTCGTCGTTTCCAACGCGAGGCGCCGCCAGCGGCGCTCGCCTGTACTGGACCGCAAGGAGCACCTGTGAGCAGCGATCTCGATACCGTGATCGGCGTTCCCACCGCCACCGATCCCAAGGCCGCCGAGCGGCACATGAAGGCCGCCGAGGCCGCCGAACGCAACGGCGAGCGTCTGGAGGCGGTCGAGGAGTACCGCAAGGCCGCCGAATTGGGCCGCCTCCCGGAGGCGATGTTCCGTCTCGCCTTCAACCTCGACCTTCTCGGGGAGGAGGAGGAGGCGATCCGCTGGTACCAGGACCTCTGCAACGAAGGGCCGGCGCCGATCAACGCCCTGATCAACCTGGCCGTCCTCTACGAGGACCGCGGCGAGGTGGCCAACGCGGAGAAGTGCCTGCGGCAGGTGCTCGAGACGCAGCCGAACCATCCGCGGGCCCGCCTCTTCATGAAGGATGTGCGCGCCTCGCGCGACATGTACTACGACGAGGAGCACCAGCGCGATCTGGCCAAGCGGAACGCGATTCTCGACACCCCGGTCACCGATTTCGAGCTCTCCGTCCGCGCCCGGAACTGCCTCAAGAAGATGCAGATCCGGACCCTCGGCGACCTGTTGAAGATCACCGAGGCCGAATTGCTCAGCTACAAGAACTTCGGCGACACGTCGCTCCAGGAAATCAAGTCCATGCTGAGCACGAAGGGCCTGCGGCTGGGACAAGGACTCGAGGGACAGTTCGCCCGCGGCCGCAACAAGGAGATCTACGAGCAGCTGAAGGGCAAGGCGCCCGAGCAGGTGCTCAACAAGCCGATCTCCGTGCTGGAGCTCTCGGTCCGCGCCCGCAAGGCGCTTCAGCTCCTGAACATCCAGTCGCTGGGGGAGCTGGCGTGCCGCACCGAGGCGGAACTGATGGGGGTCAAGAACTTCGGCGCCACGAGCCTGACGGAGATCAAGGAGAAGCTCACCGAGCACGGACTGGGCTTGCGCACGCTCGACTGATCGGCCGGTGGATTCGAACGGGTCCGATTTCTCCACACGGGCATCGGCGTCCGCCGATGAAACACCGATGGGCGACGCACGCAGGGAATCGCGGCGACTGTTCATCCAGCGTTCCGCGGCAGTCGTCGGAGCGGGCCTGTTGCTGCGCGGTTGCGAGGTGCCGCCGAGTCGACGCCTCGCCTCGACGGGGGAGCCGGCGGCCGGTGCCGGCGCGTCCGCCTCGTCGCCGGTGGCGGCCGCACCGCCGAAGCCGTTCATGCCCGACCTCACGCCGCCGACCAGCGAACCGCAGGTCCGCGTGCGCCTCGCCCGATCGTCGGCCGGCGACCGCGGGCTGCAGGTGGCCTCGGCGGGACGGGGGCGCTGGTTGCGCGTGGCCCCGGTGAATGCGGACGACACGCTGGGATTCGAACGGGTGGCGGCATCGCCCATCGTGGCGACGGCCGAACCTGGCGGATGGACCGTGGTCGACGGCCAGGGCATGCGACTCTCCTTCGACGGCGATGCGATCGACATCGCCGCCGCGGGCGGCCAGCCGGCCGGCGTGAGCTTCGACGGGACCCCGTTCCCCGGCTCCATCCGGCTGGTGTCCTGTTCGAGCGAAGGCGCGTTTGTCGTCGATGTGGTGAATGGCGTGCCGCTCGAGGCGTACCTGCCCGGCGTCCTCGCCCGCGAGCTCTATGCGAAGTGGCATCCGGAGACGTATGCCGCCCAGGCGGTCGCGGCCCGCAGCTTCGCGTGCTCCGAAGTCGCGTTCTGGCGCGGCCGGCGGCACTACGACGTGGTGGCGGGGCAGGCGTCGCAGGCGTATGCGGGCCGCACGACCAGCACCGTCGCGCTGCAGGCGGTCGAGGCCACGCGCGGCACGCTCCTGCTCTGGCAAGGCAAGGTGGTGCCGGCCTACTACAGCAGTTGCTGCGGCGGCGTCTCGGCGAGCGCGGTCGATGCGATCTCGCCGCACCCCATGAACGACATTCCGCCCATCCAGGCGCGACCGCCCCGCGACTGCTGTGCGTCGGCGCCGGTGTGGCGCTGGACCTCGGAGCAAGGCGACAAGGATGCCGCCAATCGGCTGGTTGCGTGGAGCGCCTCGCGCGACGATGTGACCATCCCCAGGTTGGGCCCGGTGGTCGCGGTGGAGACGATCGCGGTCGCCACGAACGGTCGGCCGTTGCGCTATCGCGTGGTGGACGACCGCGGCGGAACGGTCGAGGTGGCCGCCGAACAGTTGCGCTGGGGGTTGAACTACAGCGCCGCGGGCGTGACGCCGCCGAGGCAGCCCGTGCGCTCCGCCAACTTCAGTGCCAGCCGGGCGCCGGGCACCCTGCGCCTTGCCGGCCGCGGCTACGGCCATGGCGTCGGGTTGTGTCAGTACGGCGCCCAGGCGTCGGCGTCGGCAGGGGTCGCGTGGCGCACGATTCTCCAGGGCTACTACCCCGGGGCGGCGATCGATCGTTGCTTTGCCTAGCAGTCCGTTGAAGAGGTGCTCTAGGGCGCGGGATCGGAAGGGGGACTCGACTTCGAGTCGGGGTCCGGCTTGCGCTTGAAGCGATCGCCGGCTCGCCGCTTCGCGTCGAGAAGACTCGATCGCGTTCGACTTGCGGCCTCCTCGTCTCCCGCATCGACCGACGCCTTCGTGGCGGGCGAACCAGCGGCCCCGCGAGGCCCTGCGGGCCGTGAGGATCGTCCACCGGCGAGAGCGTCGAGCGCGGCCGCGACCTGTTCTGCGCTCGGCTGTGTCGAGCCCGCCGGATGGAGCCGTGCATCGGCGCTCCGCGGTGCATCCTCCTGTTCCCGGGGGCGTTGGGCAGCGGTCGTGGTGGCGGCCGGGGTCGGAGGGAGTGGGATCCCTTCGGAATCTCCGGGATCGGGCGGTTGCGCGGTGACGGTCGCCGGGCGCCGCTGCGCGGCGATTGACCCCGCTGCCGCTGCCGCCACGGGATGCGTCGGCTCACGGACCGGGCGCACCGCCCGCCGGTAGAGTTCGATCAGGTCCGTGCCGCTCCACGCGATGCGCCGAAGCGCCACGTCCACCATGAAGAGCGCGAGCGCGATCCAGAGGAGTGCGGGCCAGAGCGGGCGCTGGGAGGCGCTGCGCGGAAGTCCGGCGGGATCGAAGAGGTGCGCTGTCGCCGGTTCCTCCAGGTTGAGCAGGCGGCCGCCGGTCGCTTCCGCCATGGCGCGCAGTGTGGCGATGTCGGAGCGGTAGCGCCGCAACTCGATTCCTCCAGGCCGGGTCGCACCGCCGATGAGCGGGGCCAGGACGCGCTCGCCGGCGCGGGGAAGAAGGGTGACGACGTAGGCGCCCGCCATCGATGCCGGCACCTCCGATTCGAAGCGGTTCGGCCCGACTTGGCGCAGGCGCAACGGCTCCTTGGTGCCGTCGGGCCGATGGACCGCGCCTTCCACCCGGAGGGTCGAGGGATCGATGGCGGCGCCTTCCTCGCTCGAGTCCGTTGCCACCTCGATCAGGAGCGTGCCGTCGTCGATCGACGTCGAGAGCGAGAGACCGCGACCGAGTGCGGGTCGCGCCGTGGTGCGTGCCACCAGCAGCCAGAACGGACCCCAGCCGGACCAATCGGTCCACTCGGCGGACCAGGTGCCCTCGAGCTCCGAGGTGAACGCGGTCGTCCGTCCGAGTCCGGCCTGCCAGTGGGCCAGCAGCGGTTCGCCTTCGGGCGAGCGCAGTTCGACGACCGCGCGCGGATCGGGCCGGGGCGCGGTGATCACCAAGCCGTCGAGCGGCGGCGCTCCGGCGAGCGCGGCGGCGAGGGGCGAGCCGGTCGGCTCGACGATCGGTTCGAACCGGTCTTCGCGAATGAGGGGACGGTTCACGACCTGGACCGAGTCCACCAGGACCCGCGGGAGCACCTTCGGGTTGCGCACGGGGAAGAACCGCCCCCCCCCGATCTCGGCGAGACGGCGCAACAGCTCCTGGTCGGCCTCGTCGCCAACGGCGATCGTCGTGACGGTGATGCCGTCCTTGGCCATCGCCTCGACGATCGGCTCGGGCGGACCGCCCTGGCTGCGACCATCGGTGAGGAACACGACCTGCTTCCGTTCGACGTCGTCCACGCCGCGCAGCATGTCGTGCGCGGCCTGGAGCGCGCGTCGGATGTTGGTGCCGCCGTTCGGTGCGATCCGCCGCACTTGCGCCGACATCGCCTTGGGATCGTCGTTCACCTGGAGGGGCACGACCACGTGGGCGCTCTCCGCGAAGGAGATCACGCCCACGTAGCTGCGGGCGCTCAGCGACTCGATGGCCAGCGCCGCGCCCTCGTTGGCGACCTCTTGCTGGGTGGCCCTCGCTCCCGCCACGGATGCCCGCATCGATCCGGAGCGATCGAGCACCAGCACCAGCGCCGCCTTGGGCCGCCGGAGTTGGAGCGGCACGTCGAGCGCGACCGGCAGAATCGCCTCCACCGGCGATCCCTTCCAGCCGCCGGCGCCGAAGCCTTGGGGCCCCCCGGTCATGATCAGACCGCCGCCCAAGCGATCCACGTACTCCGCCAACGCCTCCTGCTGCACGCCGTCGAGCTGGTGCGCCGCCACGTCGTCCAGCACGACCAGGTCGAACGCCTGCAGCGAAAGGAGGTCGATGGGCACGCCTTCGGGACCGCCTTCGGTCACCGGCAGTCCCGCCGCTTGGAGGAGCGCCGAGAAGGCGCCGCCTTCGGCGCCGCCACCGCGGACAATCAGCACGGCGCCGCTGGTGGGGGTGGTCACGATCGCCTCGGCACGGTCGTTCTCCGCCACGGCGTCGTCGATCGGATCCTCGGGCTCGAACGCCGCCACGATCCGGTTCACCGGCGTGGTGCCGAGCGGGACGTCCACGATCTGCACCGAACGTCCCGACGGCAGCGACAGCGGAAGCGAGCGGCCCGGCGCATCGCCGTTGAGGTCGATCGGTTCCCCTTCGCGGAGCATCACCAGGCGTCCGCGGACGGGACTGCTGGAGTCGAGCACAACCCGCGTGCGCACGGTCTCCCCCGGTCGGGCCACGGTCGGCGCATCGATGCGCACCACCTGGACGTCGCCTTTCACGCTGTAGGCGATCGGGAGCACGTCGATCGGGATCCCATCGGGCACCGCGAGCTCGCGCGCCGCCCGCATGGCGTCGCCGGTGGTCTCGTTTCCGTCGCTGGCGAGAACCAGCCGACCCGCCGCATCGGGGGGCAGCAGGGCCAACCCGAGTCGGAGAGCCTGCTCGATGTCGGTCCCGTCGGCGCGAACGACATCGATCGTCTCGTCGGTCGGACCGGCACGACGCGGGGCCGCGAGCACGGTGGACACTCCGTCGAAGACGACGAGTCCGAAGCGATCGTCGGGCCGTCGCTCCCGCGCGGCGACATCGATCCACTGCCGCACCGCGTCCAGCGCCGCTCCATCGTGCCCGCCGAACCGGCGCACCGATCCGCTCGCATCGACCACGGCCACGACCGCGATGTCGTCGCGCTCCCGGCGGAGCGCGGGCTCCGCCAAGGCCAGCGCCAAGCAAGCGATCAGCAGCATGCGCACCAGCACGACCACGGTGCGGCGCAAGACATCCTCGCGGCGCAGGAGCGCGACGCCGGCCGCGACCGACGCGGCCGCGACGAAGAGAACGAGGAGTGCCGCGGGCTTGAGGAGTCCGATCTCCATGCGATCAGCGCTCCGTGCCGGCGGCGCCATCGCCGGCCTGCGAACCGTTCGGCACCGCCCGATCCATGCGGCCGAAGTAGCGTCGGACGAGTCGGTGGTAGCGGGACGGCACGGTCGCGTCTTCGACGGCCCGCTCGGCCGCACGGCGAGCGTGCTCGAGTCGTTCGGTGCGGGCACCGGAAGTCGTCGCGGGACCGCCGGTCGGCGCCGGCTCGTCGCTCAGCCACTCGGCGACGACCTGGTCGCCCGGCCGTTGGCCGGTGAGGTCCACGTCAACGAGCGAGCGAGGCGAAGAAGCGGGGGGCATCGTGGAATCGCTCCCGGGGCCATCGCCGGCGCCCGGTCCGCCGGCGCCTTCGCGCTGGGCCAGTTCGGTCCATCGACGCAGGCGCTCGCGCTCGGCGGGCGTGGACTTCTCGAGCAGCCGCTGGGCCTGTTCGCGCATCGATCGTGCCTCCTCGGCCGTCTGCTCCGCGGCGGAACGGCGCTGCGCAAGCTCGCGCAACAGTCGTTCGGCGTTGGGAACCTCGGACGGATCGGGAATGCGGGACGGTGCATCGACTGAACGCTCGCCGTCGCGGGACGGCGCGCGGGACTCGACATCCCGTCGTGCGCCGGCCATGGGCTTGGCCTCGTTGGCCTGGGCTGCCGGCTGGTCTGGCGTGGCGCCGGGCTGGCGCGTCATGCCGGGTGCAGGCTTGGTCTCGGTCGCTTGGGCCGTTGGCTGGCCGGGCGTGTTGCCGGACTGACGCGTCCCTCCGGGCGCGGGCTTGGTCTCGGTTGTCCGGGTCGACGGCTGGTCGGGTGTGGCGCCGGGCTGGCGCGGCTCGGTGGGCGCGGGTTTGGACTCGGTGTCTTGGGCTGCCGGCTGATCAGGTCGGGTGC
>JAGQOG010000471.1 GCA_020427695.1 Phycisphaerales bacterium | reverse complement strand
CGGCGGCGGTGCGCCAGATCTCCGCCACCGGCGAGGAACTCGTGCGCACCATGGAGTCCGTGGACGAGGGGGCGTCCCAGACCGCCGGCCTGGCGGAGTCGGGCCGCAGCGGCCTGTCCGAGATGGACCAGTCCATGCGGCGGCTCGACGACGCCACCCAGTCGATCGGCCAGAGGCTGGCCACGATCAGCGAGAAGGCGACCGGGATCACGAGCATCGTCACCACGATCACCAAGGTCGCCGACCAGACGAACCTGCTCTCCGTGAATGCCGCGATCGAGGCGGAGAAGGCGGGGGAGTACGGGGCAGGCTTCCTCGTGGTGGCCCGCGAGATCCGGCGGCTCGCCGACCAGGCTGCGGGTGCGACGATGGACATCGAGCGCATGGTCGGCCAGATGCAGTCGGCCGTCTCGAGCGGCGTGATGGAGATGGACCGATTCGCCGAGGCCGTCCGCAGCGGCGTGCACGAGGTCGAGCGGATCTCGACGCAGTTCTCGCAGATCATCGAGCAGGTCGGCCACGGCACCGAGAGCTTCCGCGTCGTGAAGGAGGGCATGCGGAGCCAGGCCGAGGGCGCTCAGCAGATCAACGACGCGATGACCACGCTCACCGCCGGTGCCCGCCAGACCAGTCAGGCGTCCACGGAGTTCGCCCAGGCCGCGAAGGACCTGCAAAGCGCGATTGCCGGACTCAAGTCCGCCATCTCGATGTTCCGGCTGCGGCACTAGTTCCGGCCCGGAGGGCCCCTGATCGTGGAACGGGAGCACAACAACGCGGACCGATCGGCGGAGAACGCCGACCTGCTCCTCGTACGGGCGGCCGGAACGCTGCACGCGCTGCCGATCGAGACCGTGCGGGAGGTGGTTCCGGTGGTCGAGCACCGCCGGGTTCCCGGCGTTCCGGATTGGCTCCTGGGGATCTTCGGCGTGCGCGGCTCGCTGCTTCCGTTGGTGGACCTCGGGCTCCTGCTCGGCGGCGATGCGGTGCGACGGACCCGGCTCAGCCGAATCGTCATCGTCCACACGGGAGGCGAAGCACGATTCCTCGGTCTGGTGGTCGACGAGATCGAGGGCCTGGAGCGTGCGGTCGGAGGAGCCGCACCCTGTCACCCGGGATTCGAGTCCGACCAGACACGGCATCTCGGTCCCATCCTGGTGGTCGCCGGACAAACGGCGCAGGTGCTCCGGCTGGAGCGCGTGCTGACCGAGGAACAGCGGCGCGTCCTGTTCGCGCGGGAGGAGAGCGGATCACCGCCGGCGAAGCCGACCTCCGAGCGAGGCGGCGAGGGGGCGTTGTCGTGAGCGCGTCGCCGGTGCGGGCGTGGCTCGCCGCGCACACGCCGATCTCGGCGAACCTGCTGGAGTCCTCCGATTTCGTGGCCACGCTCGCCGCCCGCATGCGGGCCCGCCGGGCGCCGGACGAGCCCGCGTATCTTCGCTTGCTCGACACGGACCCCGAGGAGTCGATTCGGCTGCAATGCGCCGTCGCGGTTCCGGAGACGTGGCTCTTTCGCTACCGATCCTCCTACGAGTTCATGCG
>JAGQOG010000470.1 GCA_020427695.1 Phycisphaerales bacterium | reverse complement strand
AGTCGGGGAGACCCCGGACCGGATAGGTGACCACGACGTCGCCCATCAGGCGGCGTCCGCTGCTCCGCAGCATGTCGAGGAACCCGGACATCACCGACACCACGATGATCACGAGGGCGACGCACAGGGCCACCGCCGCCACCGCGATGAGCGGGATGATGCGGGTGGTGAGGTAGCGGTTGGTGAGGAGCGCGTGGTACATGCGCGGAAGGGGGCATGATACGGCGGTTGCGCTGCCGCCGACCTCCTTCCGCCTCGGCAGCCGGTCAGGATCGGGGCCCGCGTCCCGCATCCGGCGACGACGCGGCCAAGCGCTCGATCAGCTCGCGCGGCACGCCGATGTCCACCACCACGACCCGACCCGTCCACGGCGCCGCCTCGGCGCGCGCCAGGCCCGGCTTGTTGGCCGCGAAGGTGACCGTGAGCTCGGCGCGGACCGCCCTTCCGAGGGGCGAGCCGCGGTCCGCATCCAGCCCGCTCGGAAGATCCGCGGCCACCACCGCCGCGTCGCCACGGACCGCAAGCCGGTTGATCACATCGATGGCTTCGCCGGCCACGCCGGACGGCTCGCGGTCGAGTCCGGTGCCCAGCACCGCATCGATGACGACCGCTCCGTGCGCCTGGCTGCCGAGTTGGGCGAGTGTCGTCTCGGGAAGGTCCATGCGCCGACAGATCTCCGCGTTGACGGCCGCATCGGATCCCGCGCGGCACGGGGCCAGAGGAACCAGCACGACCTCCAAACCGGCGTTGTGCAGGTGCCGCGCCGCCGCGTAGCCGTCGCCCCCGTTGTTGCCTGGGCCGCATATCACCACGACCCGTTGCCGCCCCTGCCGCTCGGCAAGGGCGACGACGTGTTCGGTCAGTCCGCGGGCCGCGTTCTCCATCAGCACGATCCCCGGAATCCCGAACCGCTCGATCGCCTCGGCATCCACGGCGCGAACCGCTGCTCGCGAGAGCACCGGCTCGGCGCCCGTTGGAACAGAGCGTTGGCTGCGCTGGGCCATGTGCCTCAAGTCTACGCCGTGCGGCAGCATCGCTGGCGCCGCCCGACGCGTGGCCGCGGTCCGGTTCCGATACACTTCGTCGGTGCCGGCCCCACACCTTGTGCTGGTCTGGATCGGATGGGTGCTGGTGGCCCTCTGCGCCGCCGTGGCGGCGTACTGGACGATCGCGCTCGTGCGCATCGCCTCGACGGTGTGGCGCATGCCGCGGGTGCGGGATGGTCTCGACGCTCCCGAGCCAGCGGACGGATGGCCGCTGGTGTCGGTGATCGTGCCGGCGCACAACGAGGAGCGGGTGATCGACGCCTGTGCCCGGGCGTTGCGAGCCCAGGATCACCCGCGGCTCGAAATCGTCTTTGTTCTCGATCGCTGCACCGACCGCACGGCGGCGCTGCTCGCCCCGCATGCCCGGGAGGACCGGCGGATCGTGGTGATCGAGAACACGTCGTGCCCCGACGACTGGGCGGGGAAGTGCAACGCCGCCCGCGTGGGCGCCGCGGCCGCGAAGGGCGACTGGCTGCTGTTCACGGATGCGGACACGCAGTTCGGATCGAGCCTGGTCCGGGCCGCGATCGGCTCCGCCGTGCGCCGCCGGCTGGGTCTCCTCAGCCTCCTGGGCCGCCTGACCACGCACCGGTGGTTCGAGCGGATCGTGCAGCCGGTGGCCTCGATGAACCTCATCCGGATGTACCCGATCGCCCGCGCCAACCGTCCGCCGGGTCATCATCGACCCTCCCGACCGTTCGCGAACGGGCAGTTCATGCTCTTCGATCGGAACGTGTATGCGGCGGTGGGGGGGCACGAAGCGGTCAAGGACGACCTGCTCGAGGACATCGCCTTCGCCCGTCTGGTGCACGAGGCGGGGTACGCCACCGGTGTCGAGCACGCCGGCGATCTACTGGCGGTCGCGATGTACGACACGTTCGCCGGCTTCCGCAAGGGGTGGAGGCGCATCTTCATCGAGGCGTGCAAGCGCAAGCCCGCGCGGCTGCGCCGCAACGGCTGGCGCTGCCTCGGCGCGGGCCTGGCGGCGCCGGTGGTCCAGATCGCTGCCCTGGTCGGCGCGGGCGTGCTGGCCGAAGCCGCTCCCGTCGAGGCGGCGTTGCTCGGCGGGAGCGTGGCGACCGGACTGTTGCTTCAGGGCGTCGCCCTGGCGTGGATCTACCAGCAGCAAGGCGCGCCGATCTGGGGCGTGGTGCTCTTCCCGTTCGGCGCCGTGGTCGTCGCCCGGACGATGTTCGCCGGCGCCGCCGACCTCGTGCGCCGCGAGCCGATTGAATGGGGTGGTCGCAGCTACGTCCTGCGGCCGCGATGAGGCTCGGTTCGGGACTGCTACGATGCACGCCGATGCGCATCCTGCTGACCAACGACGACGGTCTGGACGCTCCCGGCATCGCCGCGCTCTACGACGCCCTCGACGGCCTCGGCGAGATCGTTCCGATCGCGCCGCTCACCGTCCAAAGCGCGAGCGGTCACGGCATCACGTTCAAGGAGCCCCTGATGGTGCAGGACCTCCGCGTGAACGAGCGCATGCGCGGGCTCGCGGTGGATGGACGACCGGCGGACTGCGTGAAGCTCGCCCTGCGGACGATCTGGGAGGAGCGCTTCGGCCCGGGCGCGCGGCCCGATGTGACGATCAGCGGGATGAACATGGGGGCGAACGTCGGCATCAACGTGATCTACTCGGGAACGGTCGCGGCGGCGGTCGAGTCGGCGTTTCTCGGCGTGCCGGCGATCGCGGTCAGCCTGCACCTGGGCGACCGCGGGCGCACGTGCTATCGCCGCGCGGCGCAGATCGCTCGGGCCGTGATCGACCGTGTGCTGGAGCACAAGCTCGATCCCCACGGCGTGGTGAACATCAACGTGCCGCGGACGGAGTCGGAGGATGCGCCGATGCCGCCGGTGCGGGTCGTCGAGATGAACACGGCGCCGGGCATCGACGGATACGAGCGCCGCCAAAGTCCCGGGGGGCAGGTGTACTACTGGCCGTCCGGCAACGGCATGGAGTTCACCCACACCGCGCCGGACACGGACGTCGAGGCGCTGCTCGAGCGGTACGTCACGATCACGCCATTGACCTACGCGCTGACGGACTATCCCCGCCTCCAGACGTGGCGGGAGCGCCTGGGCACGGAGTGACGTCGGATGCCGCGCGGGCCGGGGGTGCCACGGCCTTCCAGGCCGTGTGACGCGGGCCGACGCGCTGCGCACGGCCAAGATGGCCGTGGCACCCGTTTCTTCAGGCCGTGTTTGCGCTCCGATGGACCCGTCGTCACGGCCTGGAAGGCCGTAGCACCCGTCGCCGAGCGCCCATCGCGCAGACCCTCGATGCCTTGATCCCTCTATCCCTCGATCCCTCGCCCGCCCCTACTCCTCGATCAGCAGGATCTTCATCCGCAGTGTGAACAGCTCGCCGTCGGGCAGGGCCTGGAGCTTCTTGCCGCTCGCCCGCCATCGGTAGAGGCAGTCCAGGATGGGCCCGTCGATGCGCGAGTCGCCGGAGCTCTGGAGGACTCTCGTCTGACGAGGAACCCCCGCGCGGTCGAATCGGATCTCCACGATCGGATTGCGCGGCGCACTGGTCAGACGCGTCAACTCGGTCAACACGGGCCGCCGGGTCTTGATCTCGATCCCTTCGGCGGCAAGCGGCTTGCCGGTCCGCCAGTTCTCCGGAGGAACATCGACGATCGAGGTCGGATCCGACTCTCGATCCGACTGGTCGCCGGTTTGCGGGTCCTGCGGCGCCGGCGGTCCCGGCGGCGCGTCGCCGGGCTTCGCGGCCGGCACTGGCGGCGTTGGTTCCGGCTTGGGCTGCGGTTGCGGTTCCGGCTTCGCCGGCGCTTCGGGCTGCGGCTTGGGCGGCGATTCCACCGGCTTGGGGGGCGGCTCTGTTGGCTGGGGGGGCGGCTCAGGCGTAAGCGGTTTGACGGTGGGCGGATTGGGCACCGCGTCCGCCGGTTCGTTCACCGCGGGAGGAACCGGATCGGCTGGCTTGTCCGGCGTGGTCGTGACAGGCGGCTGGAGCGGCGGGGGAGCCGGTGCCACGGCCTCGGGCACCTTTGTTGGCGGCGCCGGCTTGGGTTCCGGTGGCGTTGGATCGGAGGGACTCGGAGGCGGCGCGCTGGTGCCCGGCTGGCCCGGTGCCTGGCCGCCGGCTCCTCCGGATGGGCGATCCTTGAACGCGGCCTGCTCGACCTCGGCCAAACGGGCCAGGTGCTCCTCGAAGTCGCGGTAGCCGATCCAGGTCATCGTGGAGGGCGTGCCGTCGTCGATTCCCAACTGGACCTCGTCATCGCGCTCGATCAGATGGATCGGATCGGCGACGTGGTCATCCCGATTCGAGGCGGGGGTCGCGGCCCAGGCGGGGCTGAACGACAGGTACGCAACCACGGCACCCGCGTGGATGAGCACCGACACGAGAAAGGCCAGCAGAAGCGGAAGATCGAGGCGTCGGTCTCGCACCGGACAATCCTATTCGCCCGCCGTGGCGGGTTCGCCGTTCGCACCGTCCCGGCGGCGACCGACCAGGTTGATCTCGAGCCCGGCGTCCTTCAGGCGGTCCCAGACGTCCTGGAGGACCGGGGCCCGATCGATCGCCGCCGTTCCATCCGCGACCGCGAGGTACAGGATCGTCTCCGGGGAGCGTGCGTGCAGCTCCTTCAGCTTCGGGGCGAGGTCCGCGAGGTCGACCGGTTCGCGATCGAGGTAGAGCCGGCCCTCGAGGTCGATGCTCACGACCGCGGCGGGCACCGGCTTGGCCGGTTCGCTGGCCCGGAACGCCCGCAGCTTCATCGGCAGGATGTCGATCTCGACGGTCACCAGCATCGCGTAGATGAAGAACGTCAACAGGAGAAACACCACGTCGATCAACGGCGTGAGTTCGACCCGCGGCTCGTGGATGGATCGTCTGATGTGGCGCACGATGCCTTGCCCGGTCGCGCAACCGGGCTCCTGCTGCCCGCTCCGGTCAGAGGCCGAGTTGGAGCGACGCGAGGGACGTACTGACGTCGTCCGTGAAGTCGAAGACCTTGTCAAGCCCCGTCACCAGCATCACGGACCAGACCGGGTCCGCGACGGCGCAGATGCGCATACGGCGATGGGCCGAGATCACCTTCTTCCGCAACCGGAGAAGCTGGGCGATGTTCGACGAGTTCAGGTAGCTCACCGCCGCCATGTTCAGGATCACATCGGGGGCGCTGCTGCCGGCGGTGTCGAGCCGCCGCATGACAGCCCCCACGTCCTCGGAGAAGCCCGGCTCGTCGGCGAGCTCGGCAATGAGAATGTCGTCGGACCACTCGTTGATCGCCATGGTTCTCTCCGGCCCAGCGGCTCCCGGTCTCCGTGCGACGGAGGACGTGCGGGAGACCGACGAGGCGCTTGCTACGGGGCGGCCGTCGGCGGGCCGTCCGTTCCCTCCGGCGGGGCCGACTCGGCCTCCTCGGGAGCCTCCGACTCGTCGTCCTTCACGATCGCCGTGGCAATCACGACGTCGTCGTCGAGGACTCGAACGAGCCTGACACCCTGGGTGTTGCGGCCGATCTTCGAGACATTCGCGGCTGCGATGCGGACCAGCATCCCTCCGGCGGTGACGAAGATGATGCCGTCCTCACTCTGCACGCACCGGACCGCCACCACCTTGCCGTTGCGTTCCGTGGTGCGGATGTCGATGCGTCCCTTGCCGCCTCGGCTCTGCGGCCGCGAACTGCCGTCCTCGCTCTGTACGAGGTACTCGGCGAGCGCCGTCCGCTTGCCGTAGCCGTGCTCGGTGACCGTCAGCAGGTCCAGGCCGGCCTGGCACCGGACCAGGCCCACGACCCGGTCGTCGTCGCGCAGATCGATGCCCCGCACGCCGGCGGCGTTGCGGCCCATCACGCGGGCGTCGTTCTCGTCGAAGCGGATCGCCATGCCGTCGGCGGTGGCCAGAAGCACGTGGTCCTCGCCCGTGGTCCGGATCACGTCGATCAGCCGATCGCCCTCGTTGAGGTTGATGGCGATGATTCCCGAGCGGTTGACGTTGCGGTAGTCCTTGAGGCTGGAGCGCTTCACCCGGCCGTGAGAGGTGGCGAAGAACAGGTAGTCCTCGCTCACTTCGAAGTCCGGAATGGCCAGAAACGCCCGCACGGTCTCCTCGGTGCGCAGCTCGAGCAGGTTGTTGATCGAGCGGCCGAGGCTCGTGCGGCTCATCTCCGGGATCTGGTAGACCTTCAGGAGGAACACGCGTCCGGTGTTGGTGAAGCACAGCAGGTCGTCGTGCGACGACGCGACCAGGATCTGCTCGATGAAGTCGCCCTCCCGCGCATCGCCCCCGCGGATGCCGACGCCGCCGCGGCCCTGCTCCCGATAGGTGTCCAGCGGCAGGCGCTTGACGTACCCGGTGTGGGAGAAGGTCACGACCACCTGGTGCTCGGCGATGAGGTCGGCGAGATCGAACTCCTCCGCCTCGATCTCGGTGATCTCCGTCCGTCGGGGATTGCCGAAGCGCTGCGCCATCTCGTGCGCATCCTCGCGCACGATGTCGAGCACGAGGCGATGGTCGGCGAGGATGCGCTCGTAGCCCTCGATCTCCTCGACCTTGGTCGCGTACTCCGCGGCGAGGCGCTCGATCTCGAGTCCGGTCAGCTGGATCAGCCGCAACGCGCCGATGGCCTCGGCCTGCACGCGGGTGAGGATGATCCCGTCGTCGGCCGCCATCGCCATCAGGCGGGCCGGCACCTGGGGCGCCAGCGGATGCGTCGGCGCGATCCGGAACGCCCGCTGCATGAGCCGCTCGATCGCCTCCTCCCGCGTGCGGCTCGAGCGGATGATCGCGATGACCTCGTCGATGTCGCACACGGCGAGGATCAGTCCCTCCAGCCGGTGGGCATGCTGCTTGGCCTGGCGCAGGAGGAACTCGGTCCGACGCCGGATCACCTCGACCCGGTGGTCGATGTAGCACTGGATGAGCTGGCGAAGGTTGAGGGTGCGCGGCTGGCGGTGGACCAGCGCGATGTTCGCCACGGAGAACTTCGACTGGAGCGGCGT
>JAGQOG010000469.1 GCA_020427695.1 Phycisphaerales bacterium | reverse complement strand
GGTGCCACGGCCTTCCAGGCCGTGTTGGACGTGCGGGGAGATTTCGGAACGACTGGGTGCCACGGCCTTCCAGGCCGTGTTGGACGTGCTGGGAGATCTCGGCACGGCCAAGATGGCCGTGGCACCCTCGCGCGTGGCACCCTCGATCGCGGCACCCTCGATCGTGGCACCCTCGGTGGCACCCCCGAGGGCATCCGGCGAGGTTCCCGGAACCCCGGGCGCCGGGGCTCCGAACCTCTCTACACTGGAGTTGCCAGCAACCGGCGCTCGCCCCGCCGGTAGGCCTCCGCGGGAGCACCATGCTGAAATCGACCGAACGACGGCTGATCAAGAAGGCCCAGAGCGGGGACGGTGCCGCCGTGGCCGCATTGATCGAGGCCCACCAGGCGAGCCTCTATGCGTTCATGCTTCGCCTCTCGGGTCGCCCCGAGACTGCGGAGGACGTGGTCCAGGAGGCGTTCGTCCGGGTCATCCGCAACCTCGACCGGTTCGACGACCGGTTCCGGTTCAGCACCTGGCTCTTCACGATCGCCAAGCGGCTGTACGTCAACCAGCGGCAGAAGATGCAGCCGCGATACGACTCGGACGCGATCGGCGATTGCCGCGATCGACGCAGCGACGACGCACCCGGGGCCGCCAGCGATCGCGAAGAGTCGATCCGCACCATCCGGTCCTTGATCGACGAGGCGCTGGGCGAACTCTCGGACCTGCCGCGCGAGATCGTGCTTCTCTTCCACCAGCAGAACTGGTCGATCCTCGAGATCGCGGCCCACCTCCAGCTGCCCGAGGGCACCGTCAAGAGTCATCTTCATCGGGCCCGGAAGCGCATGCAGCGCACGATGCTGCGACGCGCCACCGAGGAGCACAAGGAGTGTGCGGATCGTCCCGGCCGAACATCGCACGCCGGGCCGACATGCATCGGCCCCAAGGCCGTCGCGGCCGCCCTGGAGGATTGGACATGAGCGCCGCCCGTCGTTCGCTCAGTGCGTTCCTTGGCCAGTGGCGGGCGCGTCGCGTGCCGGGGATGCGTGCCTCCCTGACCTTCGGCGCCGGTCGAACGAACGGACGCACGGCCGACCTGGTCCCCGACGATCCCGCCGGCTTCCGCCGCCTCCTTGGTCGTTCCCTCCGCTCGGATGTGCGGGGACAGTTCGGCGACGCGTCCCAGCGCACCGATGCGGTCATGGCTCGGCTCGGCTTCGCCCGTGTCGACGCCGCGACGGCGCGGCATCGTCGGGCGCGTCGCATCTCGAGTCGGGTCGGCACGTGGGCGATGGTCCTGTCCCTGGCCGTGGTCGGCGTTCTGATCAACAACGCCATGCCGGGCCGACTGGTCCCGGCGGACGTGACGGTTCCCGACGCGGTCCGCAGCGGATTGGAGCGGAGCGGCGAGCAGTGGGGCGGATTCCTGCGGGCCATCGGCAACCTCCGCCGACCCAGCGCGAACGAAACGCGCGCCGTCCCCGTGTCGTACCCCGTGCACCATCGCGAACCGTCCGGCGACGAGGCCGCCGCCGCGCCGTTCCGCGCTGTCTGAACCAGACCGTCCCGCACCACATGCGTCGCGCCCTCTCCATCCCTGCCGCCATCGCCCTCGTTGCATCGACTGCGGCGATCGCCTGGGCCGCGGAGGAGCCTCTGGCCGCGGCGGCGAGCTCGGGATTCGAAGAGACGGCGATGGTGCCGGCGAACGCCACCGTGTTCGTGCACATCGAACACGCCGCGTCGCTGCGGGCCGAGGCGGCGCAACGTCCGATCGGGGCCTTCCTCCTCGGCGCCGTTCAAGGCCACGAAATGCGTTCCGCGTGGGATCGCCTGGCGATCGATCTGGCGCTTCCGCCCGATCGACTCTTCGACCGGCTGTTCGGCCGCAGCATCACGTTGGCGACGCGCCCGGCGACCGACGAGGACGCGCCGGCGGAATGGGTGCTGATGACGGTGGTCCAGCAGGAGGATGCCGACCTGCTCCTCCGGCGATTGGCGCCGCGCGTGCTCGGCAACGGATGGTTCGGACTCACGCGACAGGGCGTCGATGTGAACTGGCACGAACCGGTGCTCCTCATCGCGCCGTCGCGGAACCAGTCCCTGGCCCGCGAAGTCAACGGGATTCTCGGGGGTGCACCCGATCTCGGAACCCGGCTCTCGAGCCTGCCCGAGGTGGCGCAGGCGCGCTCCCTGGCGCTCGAGGCGCCATCGGAGGCACCCCGGATCGAGGCGGTGATCCGCCATGCGGCGCCGATGGGCGGCATCTCCGCCCTCGCGGCCGCAGTCGTCGGCGATCGCGTGGTGGTCCGTCACGCCGGACGCTTCGAGAACGCGCCCTTCCGTCACTCCCCGATGGGGGCCGTGATGGACATCTCCGTGCTGGGCCGCTTCGTGGACACGGCCGTGGTGGCCACCGTGGAGCCGGTCGATCCGACCGGCACCCGGCGCGATCCGATGATGGCGGCGATCCTGCCGGAGGCGAATCGAACCGCGGAGGAGCGGGCGAATCTCGGCAGTCGGCGCGTGGTCATCGTCGGCGAGGGCGAGGGGCGGCGGGCGCCGCGTCCGTTCGACATGGCGTATCCGACTCTGGCGGTGGCGGTTGAGGTGCGCGACGCGGAAGCGGCGACCCGACAGCAGGATCGACTGGTCGCCGCATGCGTGGCATCGTTGAGCCGGCGGTTCCTTCCCGACGGCAAGCTGCCCGCCGCAATGCCGAACCTCGACACCGTGCCCGCTACCGAGCCCCGCTCGATCGAACTGGCCGCATTGGCTCGCGAGGCGATCGGCGACCATCCCCTGGCGGAGACGGTCGGACTGCACTGGCGCGTGGTGTCCGGCGACAACACCTCCTGGCAGGTGTTCGCCTCCGATCGGGTGCTGCTGGACGAGGTGTCCGGCGACCTGCGCTTCGGTCACCAGGCGCCGCCGCAGCCGGGCGTTTGGGAGATGGCGGGCATCGCGAACGGTCCGCGGATCGCTGCGCACCTGCGAAGTTGGGCGCCGCACGCCGGACTGTTCGTTCCCAAGGAGGAGTCGAAGGCGTTCCAGGCGACCCTCGACTCGCTCGCTGGCCTGGCCGCGGGCTTTGGCGAGGTGACGTGGCGCGTGGCGCGCCCGGAGGAGCGAACGGTGCGGACGGAGCTCGAGCTCGAGCTCGCCCCGCCCGAGTCGGAGCTGGTGATCCCGCGCCTGGCTCGGCCGCTGGGACAACCTTGAACGAATGAAGCCTCCTGCCGCGCGGTTCCTGTCGTTCGGGACGGACCCGGTCGTGTTGGCACGCCGGCTGCTCGGGCAGCGCCTCGTCCGGATCGAGCGCCACACGCGCCTGGCCGGACGGATCGTCGAGGTCGAGGCGTATCTCGGTCCCCAGGATCGGGCGGCGCACACCTTCGGCGGGCGCCGGACGGCCCGCAACGCATCGATGTGGCTCGCCGGGGGACACGCCTACGTCTACTTCACCTACGGCATGCACTGGTGTCTGAACGTGGTCGCGGGGGCGGCGGACGAGGGCGTGGCCGTCCTGGTCCGGGCGATCGAGCCCGAAGAAGGGGTCGAGGCGATGGTGCGACACCGTCGCGGCGGCGATCGGCGGCTTCTCGCGGCTGGTCCGGCGCGGCTCACCCAGGCCTTGGCGATCGACGGAGCATTCGACGGGGAGGATCTTCGAACCAGCGACCGCCTCTTCATCGAGCGGGTCTTGCCCCGTGCCCTGCCGGCCCGGCGGATCGCGGCCACGCCGCGCATCGGCGTGGCCTACGCGGGCGAATGGGCGGCGGCGCCCTTGCGGTTCTGCGTGGCGGACTCGCCGGGACTCAGCCGGCGGTTGAACGCCGCGACCTGTTGGTCCGGACCGCGAAGCGCCGATAGACTTGACGTCCGATGAGCACGCAACAGCCCGAACTCGAATGGCGACAGATTCTCTCCTCGGCGGGTCCGTACCCGCTCGAGGCGTTCCAGTTCGTGCGCGACGGGCTCAGCTACACGGTGGCGAGTCTCCATCCCGACGAGCCCGAGGAGCCGACCGCCGAGCTGGGTGCCAGCCGGCACGTCTCGGGCCAGCAGCTTTGCATGGGCCTGCGCGACTACGCCATCTCCCAGTTCGGTCTGCTGGCCCCGACGGTACTCGAGCATTGGCACATCCGTCGCAGCGACGACTTCGGACGGATCGTGTTCGCCATGATCGAGCATGGGCTGATGAGCAAGACCGAAGAGGACACGCTCGACGACTTCCGCGGCGTGTACGACTTCGACGAGGCGTTCAGCCCCGAGGCCCTCGCCGCTCGCATCGGCACCCGCTGACCAGCGTCGCTTGAAGCCCGGCCTGCGTTGACCGCCATGCGCTGGGGCCGGTACGCTGCGCGCCATGGCTGCAAGCGGCACCAAGGGTTCGGAGGACCGCCAGTGGCGGCACGTGCATCTCTGGCAGATCCAGGCCGTGCGCGATCTGCTGGTGGTTTCGGCTGTCGTGCTCCTGGTCTGGCTCGGGTACCAGATGCGGGCGGTCACCACTCCGCTGCTGGTGGCGCTCGGACTTGCCTACCTCTTCGAACCGCTTGTCGTATGGCTCACCAAGCGATTGCGCATCGGGAGGCCGATCGCGGTCACCACGATTCTCTGCGTGCTCGGCATTGTCGTCGTTGTCACCGCCTTGATCACCGTACCCCTGGCGATCGGACAGACGGCGCGGCTGGTGGACGATCTCCGGGGCGGCCGCTACGCCAACGCGGTGCGGACGGTGGACAGCCTCATTCCGGAGCAGGTGCGCGGCGACTACCGGCGAGCCACGCAGTGGATGGGACTTGTTCCGAACTGGGATCTCGAAACGAAGTCGGATGGCGATGGCGTCGAGAGCACGGAGGCCGCGCCGGACGGGAGCCGATCCGAGCCGCTGGGATCGTCCGACGCCTCGGGTCTCGCCAGCACGCCGACCGGCGAGGCCGACGGATCCGCGACCGCGCCGGTCGAGGATTCCGCCGCACTCGACGAACGGGTGCGCCGGATCGTCCGCGAGGAGCTTGCGGTCTCTCCGAAGGCGACGGGACCGGACGGCCAGCAGACGATCCCTTGGGTGCTGCTGCGCCGCACGATCGACGCGGCCTGGAGCGTGCTTGGTGCCGGCGTCACCTTCGGTCTGCTGGCCTTCCTGATCCCGTTCTACTTCTTCTTCTTCAGCGTGTCGTATCCCCAAGTGGTGAAGTTCGCGGAGGGACTCCTCCCAACGGAGAACCGGCCGCGCATCGTCGAACTGATCCAGCGCATGGATCGGGCCGTGGCGGGATTTGTGCGTGGCCGAATCGGCATCTGCGTGGTGCTGGGGGTGCTGTTCGCGGTGGGCTGGACCATCTGCGGGGTGCCGTATGCGATCGTGCTCGGACTGGTCGTGGGGGCGTTCAACCTGGTGCCGTACCTCTCCGGCATCGGGTGGCCGGTGGCGGTCCTGCTCCTCGCCATGGATCAGCTCGCGTTGCCCGCCGAGGCCCGGATGAGCTGGCTGTGGATCCTCTTGGGTCCGTCGATCGTGTTCCTCGTGGTCTCTGCGCTCGATGGCTACGTGTTCATGCCGATCTTCTGCGGCAAGGCCACCGATCTCGACCCCGTGACGATCGTGGTGGCGGTCCTCGCCGGCGGCGCCATCGGCGGCCTGTACGGCATGCTGCTGGCCGTGCCGGTCGCGGCGTGTGTGAAGATCCTCCTGCGCGACGTCCTCATGCCGCGCCTGCGCGCGTGGAGCCAAGGCCGGGCGTCGGATCCGCTGCCGCTGTCGAAGGGATAGACGACGGACGTCGATCCGGATGTGCGTCGAGTGTGTGCAACGAGGGTGCCACGGCCTTCCAGGCCGTGCGGAGATGCGCTGCACGTTCGACACGGCCAGGATGGCCGTGGCACCCGACGCGGTTGGTGGGTGCCACGGCCTTCCAGGCCGTGCGGGCATGCGCTGGACGTTCGACCCGCCCATGATGGCTCGTGCACCCGACGC
>JAGQOG010000468.1 GCA_020427695.1 Phycisphaerales bacterium | reverse complement strand
GGAACGGCGCCAGGAAGAAGACCCACAGCGGATCGCGCCAGCCCAGAACGCTTCCGACCGCGGCCAGGAGGTGCACATCCCCGAGTCCCATCGCTTCCCGACCGAATCCCAACGTGCCGAGCATCCGCACCGCCCACACGATGCCGGCTCCAACCAGGTATCCCAGCATGCTTCCCCCGAGGAAGGCCAACGGAAGCGGCGGATGGCCGACCGGCAGCATCCCGCCGATCAGCCAGCCGACCACGACGCCAATCACCACCGGGAGCAGGAACATCGCTTCCACCGCCATCTCGCGCCGAGCGTGCGGGTAGTTGCCGAGCGTCTCGCCCTCCTTCACGAAGTCGTCGTAGTCGGCAAAGCTCGGACGAATGACGCCCCAGCGCAAGAGGGCGACGGCGACCCCCACGCCGGCCATCCCGCCCAACGCGACGGCGAACCACCGCCAGTCGACCACCGGTATCGGAAGCCCGGTCATCGTGCGCGGCGTCATGACGAGGAAGCCTTGAAGGGGCCAGAGCAGGAAGGCGACGATCGTCAGGGCCACCGGAATCTGGATGGGGATCGTGAAGGTGCGGGCGTCGATGAGCGTCATCGCCAGGAGTGCGGCGAGAAGAAACGCGTGGAGGGTGAACGCCGGCAGTCCGCGCAGCGCTCCCGCGGCGTACCACCAAGGGCCGCCGACCTGCCCCCACCACGGCATGTGCGGCGACGTGGCGAAGTACGCGAGGTAGAGCGCCACGAAGAGCAGTCCGGTGATCGCCTCGATGGCGATGTACTGGGAGCTGATCGGAGCGGCACAGCGCCGACACCGACCGCGCAGCCACAGCCACCCGATGATCGGCAGGTTCTCCCCCCAGCCCAGCAGCCCGCCGCACACCGGACAGCGGCTCGGCGGCGAGATCACGCTGATGCCCTCGGGCAGGCGGTAGATCAGCACGTTGAGAAAGCTGCCCACGCAGGCGCCGTACGCGAACACGAACAGACCGACGACCACGTGCGGCAGGGCCAGCGAAACCCATGGCGGAGCGACGGCAAGTCCCATGATCCAAGCGTGTAGGCCGTCCATCTCCACCTGCGCGACGCCCGAATGGGTCCTCAACGTGCACGCGGCGGGCGCTGCCGCGGGCGGGGTCGGCATCGTACCGACCATGGCCGAGGTGCGCTCCGTCGCTCAGGTGTCGTGGTCGACCGATGGGTCGTCGTCGCGGCCCTCGTTCCCCGCGAGCCCCTCTCCCCCCGAGGCGTCGTCGCGCCGAAGCCGTCCTGCGAGTTCCTCCGCCGAAATGCGCTCGACCTCCTGCTCGGCGCTGTCTATGATGGAACGGCATCGACCCACCAGTGCGGCGCCACGTCGGTACTGCTGGATGCTCTCCTCGAGCCCGACCTCGCCCTGCTCGATTCGATCGATGATCGTCTCGAGCTCGGCGAGCGCGGCCTCGAATCCGAGGTTCGAGGGAGCTGGAGGCTGTCCTTCCTTGCGCTTGGCCATGCGATGATCCTCGTACGTCGTCCGGCTCCCCGGCGCACCGCGCACTCTACGGGGAGCGGTCGAAGAGTTCCATTTCGGGCGGTTCGGAGTCGGGCGGTTCGCGGTCGGCCCGTTCGCGCGAACGCTTGGCCTGCGGGCGACCGGCGGCCCGCATCGGCCTGGTTGCCGGCGGTGGGGATGCGGCGGTCGAATCCTCCACGATCGAGGCGACCGCGCCGTCCGGCACTCGGGTGACGAGGCGATCGCCCGCCGCCACGGCACGGGCCGAGCGGAGCACGCGGCCATCGGGCGCCAGCGTGATCGAGTAGCCGCGGCGCAGGACTGCTTCGGGATCGACGGCGTGGAGGTGACGCTCGAGCCCGAACAGGTGCTCCCTACGCCGGGCTAGAGCCGTCGCCGCCCCGCGCCCGAGCTGCGCCGCCAGACCGGTCAGCCGTTCGCGGGCCCGGGCCGACGCGGCGATCGGCCCGGCGCGCTCAAGCCGCGCCGCCACACCCGCCATCCGCAAGCGCTTCGCGGCCAGCGCGCCGTGCACCGCCCGCGCCAGAGCGCGGAGGGCATGAGCCAACCGCTCGCCCTGGCGCTCGACGTTCCGCCCGGGGCGCCGCACCGCGTCGTGACGGGCCAGCAGGTCGAGCTTGGCGCGGCTCTGCTCGATGCGCCGGCGCAGCGCCGAACGCAACCGATCGGCCAGATGATCCACCTGCCGATGGAGGTCGGTGCGGCTCGGCACGAGCAGCACCGCCGCCTGCGTGGGGGTGGCGGCCCGACGATCCGCGACCAGCTCGATCACCGTGGTGTCGGACTCGTGGCCGATGGCCGCCACCACCGGAAGGTGAAGGCGGCGACGGCGGAGGCCCGGATCCCAGAACACGTCCGCCACCACGCGCTCGTTGAAGGCCCAGAGATCCTCCGCCGAGCCGCCGCCGCGCGTGACCAGGATGGCGTCGACGCCGAGCGCCCGGCGGTGAAGGTCCACCAGCCGGATCGCGCGGGCGATCTCCTCCGCCGCCCCGTCGCCCTGCACTCGCGCGTCGACCACGAGGAGGTCGACCGCCGGCCAGCGCCGTCGTGCCGTGTCCACCACGTCGTGCATGGCGGCGCCGTGGACGGACGTGATCACCGCGATGCGCCGCGGCACCGACGGCAGCGGCGCCTTGCGGCCCTCGTCGAAGTAGCCGAGCTGCCGGAGCTCGTTGCACATCGCCTGGAAGCGGGCGGCCAGCCCGCCGGCGCCGATGCGGCGGACGGCGGACACGTAGAGCTGCGTCCGACCCTGCGGCGCGTAGTGCCCGACGGTGCCCGTCGCCACGATCTCCTCGCCCTCCTCGGGAACGAACTCGAACCGGGCCGCGCTGGTGCGCCAGGCGACGCACGACAGGACCGCGCCTTCGTCCTTGAGTGTGAAGTACCAGTGGCCGGGCATGCGCAGGCCGCTCACCTCGCCGCGCACCCGGATTGGCGCCGGAATCCGGTCCTCGAGCGCCCGCTTGATCAACTCGCACGCCTGGTCGACGCTGAGCTCGCGCACCTCGGCGGCACTCCCGTACCGGGCCCGTTCGCGACGAGCCGGTCCTGCGGGCGGCTCGCCGCCCCGCGCCGATCCGGGGTCGAAGAGGTCGGAGTCCACGCGGGAAGGGTAGCGGACACGGACAGGATTGGTGTCTTGCGGTGCCGCCGGTCCGGCCGGCCGTACCATTCGCGCGATGCCGCTCGATGCGCTTGATCTCGCCTCGCCCGTGACCTCGCTGCCGGGAGTCGGTCCCCGCATGGCACAACTGCTGGCGCGGCTGGACATCCGCTCGATCGCGGACCTCCTCCGCCACCTGCCGATGCGCTACGAGCACGAGCTCGCCGAGCAGACAATCGCCTCCGCGGGCGACGTGGTGGGCATGGCGCACGGCTCCGAAGCGAACATCGCGGTGCGGGGCGAGATCGCCGCCCTCCGCGTGGGACACGGCCGCAAGCCGCGGATCGAGGCGACCGTGCAGGACGGCACCGGAACCATGCGCCTGGTCTGGTTCAATGCGCCATGGCTCCGTCGGAGCCTTCATCCCGGCCTGCGCGTCTTCGTTCAAGGCAAGGCACGCCGGTACGGCGACTACCTGGAGATGGTGAACCCGCGGTGGGAACCGCTCCCCGAGGGCGACGAGCCCGCGACCCGCGCCGAGGGCCACCAGCCCATCTATCCCGCCACCGAGGATCTCCCGTCGCGTCGCATCGCGGACCTCGTGGGGGGCGTACTGGAGGCGGCGTTGCCGCAGATCCGGGACCATCTTCCTGAGGCGTTCCGCGCCGAGCGCCAGCTGCCGACGCTGGCCGAGGCGTACCGGATGGCCCACCGTCCGCGCGACCCGCAGGAGATCGCCATCGCCCGGCGTCGGCTGGCGTACGACGAGCTGCTTCTTCTTCAGCTCGCGGTCATGATGAAGCGGCGCCACCTGCGGGAGGCGTCGCAGGCGGAGGCGCTGCGCTGGTCCGACGCGATCGACCGCCACATCCTGGAACGACTGCCGTTCCAGCTCACGCCCGCCCAACGAGCCGTGGTGGACGAGATCGCCACCGACCTCGCCAACACCGTGCCGATGAACCGCCTCCTCCAGGGAGACGTCGGCGCCGGCAAGACGGTGGTGGCGCTGCACGGCATGCTCATGGCGGTGGCGTCGCGCCGGCAGGCCGCGCTCCTGGCCCCCACCGAGCTCCTGGCCGAGCAGCACTTCGCCACCATCGGCCGAATGCTCGCCGGTTCGAACGTCCGGATCGCCCTGTTGACGGGCACCCTTTCCGCAGCCGAGCGGGCAGCCACTGCCGCTGGGCTCGAGAGCGGCACGATCGACATCGTGGTGGGCACGCACGCGCTCCTCAACGGCTCGGTGCGGTTCCATTCCCTCGCGTATGCCGTGATCGACGAGCAGCATCGATTCGGCGTGGCCCAGCGGGCTGTCATGCGGGCCAAGGCCGGCGGCGACGACGCGGTCGGAACCGTGCCCCATGTGCTGGTGATGACGGCGACACCGATTCCGCGCACGCTGTCGCTCACCGTCTTCGGCGACCTCGATGTCTCGACGATCCGCGAGCTGCCGCCCGGCCGCCAGCCGGTCGCAACACGGGTGGTGGGTCCGGAACGCAGCGACGACGTCTACGCCTTCGTGCGCAAGCGCATCGAGGGCGGGGAGCAGGCGTACGTCGTGGTGCCGGCCGTGGACGAATCGGACCTGGGACTGAAGGACACCTCGACGCATCTCGAGTGGCTGTCCAAGGGCCACTTCAGCGGTCTGCGGCTGGCGGCGGTGCACGGTCGGCTCGATCGGAGCGAACGCGACGACGTCATGAGCCGGTTCCGCGCGGGCGAGATCGACGTGCTGGTCGCCACGGTCGTGATCGAGGTCGGCGTGGACGTGCCCAACGCGTCGCTGATGGTGATCGAGCACGCGGAGCGCTTCGGCCTCGCCCAGCTCCACCAGCTTCGCGGGCGCGTCGGGCGCGGCCATCGCAAGAGCCTGTGCGCGATGATCGCCGAACCGACCACGGACGAAGCGCAGAAGCGGCTCCAGGCGATCGCGGCGAGCACCGACGGCTTCGCCATCGCCGAGCGCGACCTCGAGATCCGCGGACCGGGCGAGCTCTTTGGCGCCCGCCAGTCGGGACTCCCCCCCTTTCGCGTCGCCGAGCTCCCGCGCGACATGCGCCTCCTCGCCAGCGCTCGCCGCGACGCGGAGGCGTGGATCGCCGAGAGCCCCACGCTTTCGAAGGAAGGCGAGGACCTGCTGCGCCGACGCGTGATGAAGGCGTACGGAGAGGCGATGGGGCTGGGGGATGTGGGCTGAGCGCGCGGAAGGGGATCGGTGGCCGGGTATCAGGTAGCAGGTATCAGCCGCGAGCGAACGCGCGGACGCGGGGGAGCCTGCCGCGCTCGCGGACGCTCGGCGGGCCGACCTGGCTGCGCCAGCGTCGACCCGCAGGAGAACTGGATTCAGGCACAACAGCCTTGAGCG
>JAGQOG010000467.1 GCA_020427695.1 Phycisphaerales bacterium | reverse complement strand
CGACCCGGTCGCTGCTCGGTGCACCCCGAGCGGCAACTGGCGGATTCTGACCTGTTCTTCGGGCAACGATAGCCCGCGTTTCATCGGGATCCCCCGTCGGTGGACCGCCACAGGGCAGGCACGGCCCGGGCGTCGAGCCATTGCCGCGGCGGGAACACCTGCACCCCCGTCGTTGGGGGCGACCGCAGCACCCGAACCTGGCCGTCCGCCGTCCAGATGGTCCGTCGCTCGGCGGAGCCCACCAGGGAGAGCTGAAGGACCCATGTGTTGAAGCCGCGGAACATGTCGAGGGAGGCCGATCCGATCATCTCGTACGCCGCCCCGGAGCGGTGGCCGGGAACCACGGCCAGACCGGCGGGGGCAAGTGCCGCGTCGAGCAGCGCGGCGAGCCGAGCCCGAAAGGCATCGAACTCCGCCGCCGAGGCGTCCGACGCGTTCGACAGGCCGCCGAGCGAGAGGACCGCGCCGGACGACGGCCGATCGCCGGCCGCATCGATCGCCGCCAGGATCCGATCGCCAACGATCCGCGCGCCGTCGTCCGCGCCGGCCGCGGCGGGAAGCGTCGTGGGGGCGGGGTGATCCGGTGCGGGCACGCGATCACCGGTCGACGAGGACGATGCGGGAGCCGGCGCGCAAGCGGCCAGCAGCAGCAGCGCCACGGACGCCACCAACAGCATGATGCGGTCGGCGCCGGTCCGGACCCCGCCGGTTGTGGCGGTCCGTCGCCTCGCCTTGTCGAGTCGCGGCGCGGCCGGTGTGCGGGGCAGGTTGGTCATGGTCAACGATAGCCCCGCACGCGAGCGATGCGGTGCCGGCGCGCATCGTGTCGCGCTCGACAAAACCTGCGGCGATCGCGAGAGCGAGGCCGATCAAGATGACGCAGCGACGCGCACGACGCGCTGCGGACCTCACGCGCCACGCACGAGCGGAATCCGGAATGATCACGAAGACGCACCTCATCGACGAGATCCGGCAAGTCAACTCCACCGTCGGGACCGGCTGGCTTCAGCGGTTCAGCTCGGAGCAGCTCCGGTCGTATCTCGATCATCTGCACGTGGGACTGGAGCCGCGCAGCGGAAGGAGCGTGTGGGTGCGTCGGAGCGCGTGTCCCGCGGTGGTGATGTTCGCCTCCGAGGACTAGCAGCCCTCGAGCACGGTCCGCAGGCGGGCCAACTGGCCCGCCTCCTCCCGCCGGAGGGATCGCGCGACCGGAAGCGACATCAACGATCCGATCAGACCCTTCCCGACCGACTCCACCGCGAGCTCGACCCGAGTCCGCTCGGCGCCGGCCGGAAGGAACCGGTACCGGTACGTGACCTCGACGCCCGCCACCTTGGTGCGGAACGCCAGGCGGTACGGCGGCGCCGCCATCCCGGGGCCGTGGTACTCGACGACCTGCATGGTTGTGGACGGCTCGGCTCCGCCCACGGCGCGGATCACCCGCCAACCGGACTCGGAGCCCGCCTCGGGCGGCGCCACCGGTTCGGCGAGCCGAACGTGGGGCATCCAATCCGGCGCGTTCGCGAGGTCGCTGACGTACCCGAACACCTCCGGCGGCGAACGAGCGATCAGCACGTTGTCTGCGTATCTTGCCATGCGCGGCGCCACACCTCGCGGATGGTATCGAGCGCCACCGCCGACGTGTGGGGCGACGATCCTCCAGCATCGGCAAAAAGCGCACGTGAACCGTGAACCGCACGGCAGCGCCGATACAGTGCCGCCCCTTTCCCGTCCGATCCGCGCAGCGTGCCGACCGGTGGTCGCCACCGGACCAGGCGATCGGTGCGCGGTTCGCGCGAGATCCCAAGGAGGCACGCCCATGACCACCGTCGCTCCCTATGTTCATCGCGGCCGCGAACGCCGCCGTCGCCTGGAGGAGATGCTCGCGTTCGCCCTCGCCTACCGCGGATGGACCACGCGGCAGCTCGGTCGCGCCCTCGATCGCGACCCGAGCAACCTGGTGCCGGACAGCGGCATTCCGAAGCTCGATCTGGTGGTGCGCCTGGCCGAGGTGCTGGGGTGGCCGTTGCAGGAGGTGGTGAACGAGCTCGGGTGCGAGACCGCAGCGCCCACTCGACCGGGCGCTGGCGAGCCCATCGAGACGACCGGGGGTGGCGACGACGCGTTCGGATCACCCACGGCGAGCGGAGCCCCGCCGGTCGGCGACGCTGCTCCGCTGGAAGAGGTGCTGGCCTGGGAGCGGGCCGGGCGGTTCACCCACGCGATCGAGGCTGCCCGCCGCGGCATCGATCGTTTCGGCGCCGACGAACGCGCGAGGCTCCCCCTCATGGAACGCCTCTGCGTGTGCTACGAAGCCACTGGTCACCTGGTGGAGGCGCGAGCCCTGGCTGGCGAGGTGGCCGAACGGACGCTCGCCTACGAGCGGGAGGACGCCATGCTCGCCATGCATGCGCGTTCCTGCGCCCGGCGCGGTGCGTGTCGGGCGGAAATCGCCTTGGCCAACGGCGCGCCCTACGGTGAAACGAGCCGCGAAACAAGCTGCGAAACGAGCCGTGAAACGAGCGGCGTGCCGAGCGCCCATCGACCCGCGCTGCTCTCGGCGGCGAACGACCTGCACCGTGCCCGCGGACTCCTGGCGTCGCCCCGGGTGCAGCAGTCCGATCCGCACGCCGATGCGGCGGCGAGCATCGCCGCCGCGGCGCTCCTCGAGATCAACGTGGGACTCGGCGAGCGCTCCGCCCGGGACGCGGTGACAGAGGCGATGACCACCATCGAGGCCGCGATCGACATCGAGGCCACGGACGCCGGACCGAAGCTCGAGGCGCTGGGCTGGTGGTGCCTGGCGGGTTGCCGCATCGCGATGGCTCACCTCCAGCAGGAGGCCGAGTTGCACCGAACGCTCGCGATCCTCACCAACAAGGCGGACGAGATCGCCCATGCCGTCGGGAGCTGGCGACTGCACGAGCGCGTGCTCACGATGGAATTCGCCCGTCGCGAGCGGGTGGCCGACTGGCTCGGGGCGGCGGAGGCATGGGTGCTCGATCGGGACGACGTCCGGCTCATTGTCGGCTGCGTCGGCGGCAATCCCCGCTTCCGAGACATCGGGCTGCGCATCCTGCGGTCGGCGACGATCACGGAGGGGTAGTGGGACGCAGATCAAGCGAAGTGGCCGAGCGGAGCAATGCCTCCAGGGGCGACTAGTCCTCCTCGATCTCCATCGCGTCATCGAGTCCCGCGTGATCGCCGGCGAGCTGCTTTCGAAGCGCCTCCAGTTGGCGCTTGAGCAGACGAACCCGAAGCAGCGACTTCACCCGGATGAGAAGCTCGAGCTTGTTCACGGGCTTGGTGAGGAAGTCGTCGGTGCCGGACTCGTGGGCCCGCTCGTAGTCGCCCACCTCGTGCAGAGCGGTGACCATGATGACCACGATGTCCCGCGTGCGGGGATTGCCCTTGATCTTCTGGCACACCTCGAAGCCCGACATGCGCGGCATCATGACGTCGAGGAGCACCAGGTCGGGCGGATCGCGCTCGATCTCGCGCACGGCATCCAATCCGTCGCTGGCCGTCCGGATCCGGCACGGCAGGGTCTCCAGGTAGGCCTGCATCAGCTCCAGGTTCTGCAGGTTGTCGTCCACCAACAGGATCGAGGCGCCGCGCAACTCCTCGAGGTCGATGTCCGTGGACAACGACAGCGCATTGCTGGCGGCGGCGGATTCGGTCGCAAAGTCAGTCATGGAAGGGTCGTGTCGCGAAGACCTCGGTCGTGGAGGCATCGGGGCGGATCCTCCTGCGCCTGCAGGAGGGGTTCCCACTCCCTGGCCGCGTCCTTCGGGGGCGGCCAGAGGGCCTCACGGGGAGGCCAGTGTCGAGGGCCGGTGTCATGGGCCCATCCTGCAGAACCCGTCCGAGCGCCGCTCTCGAAGTCCGGATTCGGGACGCGGACCGCGGATCGGGGGTCACGGAGTCCGACATGACCCTTCTCCGAAAGGAGCATCGGTATTGGGCGGCGGTCGGTGCCACCCTTTCCCGACCGAATCCGGACCTCAACCGGGACATAGAGACAGGATTCCGCCGCATTCGAGCCATGTCGGACGGAGAGCCAAGGCGAGCCAGATGGTATCCGCCGCCGAGACAACAGTCGATGCGGACCGGTCTCGACCCTTCACACGGACCAAGGAAACGCCCGGAAGGGGTCCAAAAAGGGTGTCGCGGGCCGTGACGACCGCCTACAAACCCCGTACCATACGGAACCTCGGTTCCGTCTGAGGTCCACCTCCCGATTCCCCGCTTGGACTGCGGGAACTCCCCACCTCCTCCACAGGCTGTTCAGATGGCGAAGGCGCACCCGAAGTTCAACCGAATCGCCCCCTGGGCTGATCGCTTCAACACGCCAAGCACGGCGCAGCTCCAATCCGGGCTGCCTGCGCCGGTGGCCAGTATCTTCAAACAGGCTCGGCGGATGCTCCATGACGCGGGATTCACCCACGAGAGTCCCCAGTGGCGGGGCGAATGCTGGAAGTGGACCATCGAGTTCAGTGCCGGCCCCCGCCGCGAACTGATGGCGATCCTCATCCCATCTCCCGAGAACTTGCAGTTTGCCCTCCCCGTCACCGCCGAGTTCCTTCAGAGCCTGCCCATGAAGCGACTGAAGAAGTCGGTGCGTGAAGGGCTCGAGCTGGCGGCGGAGCCATTCGACACCAATCTGGCGGTGTGGTTTCTGACCGCCGGGCTGGTGAGCGACCTGGAGGACCTCCTCCAGCGCCGCGTGCGCCAACTGACGCGAAAGACAGGGTAACCGCGTCGATCCTCGGTAATCGATGCTGATCCGGGCGGAATCCGCAAGCCGACCGTCATTCGCCGGGCCGCTTGCACGCCGGAACGATGGTCGAGCCGCGGACCCTACCGCGCCGTCCAGTGTCCGCCGCGATAGACCGGTCGTGACACGTCAACTTGGAAGAGTTCTTCGAGCCGACCCGGATCCACGTCGGCCAAGGGCGATCCCCCGGTCATGCGAAGGTCCGTTGACCAGGGCCGGCGGTCGGCCTCCAGGACGCCCACCTCGAACTGGAGCATGGCCGTGGTTTCGCCCGCGCCGAGTCGAGGCCGCCCTTGCGCCCGTTGCCGCCGCGCGGCGTCGAGGAAGGCATCGACATCGCCGCCGATGGCCCAGGCATGCGCTTCGAGGAGCGTTCGTCCGCCGGTTCGATCGAGTCGCGACGCGACCTGCGAGCCAAGACCTCGGCGATACAGGCTGAGTGCCTCGCTCGCCCCCACCGCCGCGGTCGGACTCCCGCCTACCGCTGTCTCGGGTGGGACCGTTCCGCCCCGACGGTCGAGCAGCAGGGCCACGCTCCGGAATCGTCGCCGTTCGCCTTCGCCTGGCGCGAGATCCGCCAAGGCCAGGCACGCGGATCGACCGTAGCGACGGGCATCGAGCGCGCCGGCCAACCCGAAGAGGCGGAACGCGAGCTCGCGATACCACCTGGCGGTGGCGTCGTCGCCGTTCGCTCGCGCGGCGGCCGATGCATCCGCAAGCTCTTCGCCAAGCTCGAAATAGGCACTTGGCTCCTCCGGACGCAGGGCTTCGAGGCGTGCCGTCCAAGGCGACGGCGGCGTCTGCGCTGGCGTGGCCCCGACCAGCGCGACCAGCAGGAACAGGATCATCAAGACGCCAACATGGCGGCGATGCCGAGACCAGCCACGGCCCTTCGTACGGTTTGACGAGCAGTGCTTCACGGTCGCCTCTTGGGGTTGATGGGCTGAGGCGGGCCGGGCGAAGGCGGTTGAATCGGCTCGGACAGCCGACGAGTCGGCGTTCGCCGGGGACCTTCCGTCTCAGGCACCTCGGGCGTTTCCGCGCCACTTGGCGCCGGTGGAACAGGTTCCGCGCCCGGTTCGCCGGGCCGGACGCTGCCGCTCTCCATCCCCGGGTCGGCCACCTCGGCGGTCAGGGCCAGCCGCCACAGGCGTGCCGTGGCGAGTTCGGTGCGCAAGGCCTGACCGAGCACGTGCGACGCCTTCTCCCGTTGCCGCGCAACATCGGCGAGCACGGCTCGCACCGCCTCGCGCGACCACGGCTGCTGGGCCGTGATCGCGTACGCGATCAGCTCCTGCAGCGTGACCTGCTCGCCCACGAATGCCGCGATGACCCCTTCGGCCAGCCGCGATCGCACGGCCCGTCGTCGATCGATGTCCGAGATCGGAGCCGGCACCGGATCCCGCACCACCAGCGCCAGATCGCTCTCGCGCCAAGCGTCCACCAGTGCTCCCACCGCTCCCGTCGGCGTGTCGATCTCGCCCGGCTCGTGCAACCCGCCTCCGGCCAGAACCAGCCGTCGTCGCAACCCGCTGGCCAGCAGTCGCGACATGTCGTCGATGGCGGCGCCATCGGAGCGATTGCTCTGAAGCTCCAACGCTCGTTGAGCGAGCGCCGCCCGGGCGGCACGGCGCCAGTTCTCGCTCCGGATCGACGGAAGCGCCGCGCCAGTCACCTTGGCGACGACCTGGGCCAACTCCTCCGTGGGCGACGCATCGACCAACTGGTCCAGCAGTTCGAGGACCACCATCGGCCCGTTGGCGTATCGCTCCACCAGAACGCCACGCGCGACCGATCGCAGATCGGCCGGCGACCCGCGCACCACCTCCCGGACAAGCACCTCGGCATCGGCGGGCCAGAGGTCTCCTCCCGGCTGGAGCCGGAGCTGCCGCAGGAGGGTCATGCGGGCGTCGCTGTCGCGTCCCGCCCCGGCGTACGCATTGGCCCAGGAGCCGGAGGCGACCGAAGGCGTGCCCGGCTCGATGGCGACCGAGCGCCGCAGGTCATCCCCGCCGGCGGAAAGGGATTCGACCACTCCGCTCGCGAGGTCGTAGCCGCTCCCGAACTGGCCTTCGAGGAAGCACTCCGCCGCCTCGTTCACCTCCGACGCCAAGAGCAGGAACCGCATCGCCTCCCGCTCCGTCTGCGGCGCCGCGGCTGCCGCCTCCAGGGCATCGAGCGCCTGGAGCCAACGCTCCAATTGCGACCGCTCGACCTCGACGATCGGACGTGCCTCCTCCCGCTCCTCCGTGGTCATCGGCCACGCCGCGAGCATGGCGTCTCGAACCTGCCCACGTGTTGTCTGGTCAGCGTCCCAAGGCAGGATGAAACCGGCATCGAACCACGAGACCGACCGGTAGCTGGCGAGCAGGCTGGTGACGACCCACAGGTTGTTGGCGTTGATCGAATCGTCGAGGAACCAGTTGGAAACCGCGGTCCTCACCGCCGCCGAGCGTTCGAGATCAAGCAGTTCGAGCAGGCGCCCGAGAAGTTCCGATCCCTGTCCCGGGCGCGAGAGATCCGGCTGCTCGCGCAGCAGCCGCTCCGCCACCTGGGCGTACGCGAGTTGCAGCTCGCCCCCGCGACGCACCTCGCGTTGGGCGGCGATCCACGCTTCCCAGTCGTCCTCGAATCGCCCGTGTCCGCCGCATTGGAGCACCATTTCGGACGCGGCTCGGTCCAGCCAGGCACCGACCTGCTCGCCAAAGCCGACGCCCCCCAGGACCGCATCCGGGCCGGACGCGGCGGCGAGCATGGTGGATGCGATTTGCACCGCCTCCGGCGGAATGATCGCCGCGCGGCGCACGATCTCGCCGAGCACGCCGGCACGGAAGGATCCCTTCCAGATCCAGAGCGGATCGGACTGGGGCACGTTCGGATCGAGGGCTGCGAGAAGGACCTGGCTCGCGCTGGTCGAGTCGACGCCCCGAAGGGCTTCCGCGATCGCGTTCAGCACCTGGTCGAGTCGGATCCGCTCCATCAGCGGCCAACATGCCGATGCATCGTCTATCGCCGCCCGCCACTGGCGCAACGCCGCTTCCGACACGCGACCGCGATCCACCACGAGCCGACGGCCGGCATGCTCGATCTCCGCCGCGATTCCGCCCGACCGTTCGAGCGCATTCAGCGCCTCCGCCGGTCGCGGTTGTCCCCGGAACGTCGGAGGACTGGGGAACTTCGCGATCAACATCACGGGCCGTGCTGGTCCCGCGGGCGACTCGATCGGGAGCCCCGGCACGCGTGCGGACGACGAACGCTCCGGGGCAAGCGGCGCCGAGGGGCGGGGCGGCCCGGGAAGCGACGGCGGAAGCAGGAGCATGCGGACGAAGAGCGTGCCGAGCAGGAGCACGATGGCACCGAAGAGGACCGACAAGCGCACGCGCGGCCACACGCCCTCGGCGCGGAGCTCCTCGGCCACGACGTCCTGCACCCGCTCGAGTGCCTGTCCAACCCGACCCGGCGTTGGCGTCGTGCGCTCGGCCATGAGCCGGGAGGCGCTCGAGGCGAGCTCGTGCGCGTCGGGTCGCCGCACGCCGCTGCGCACATGCCGGACCAGGCCGGACACCACCATCAGCAGCCCCTCGACCGACACGTTGTGCCGCGCGGCGAGCACCACGAGTCGAGCCCTGCTGGTCGCATTCCATCCGCCGCTGCCAACCAGCACGGCGAGCACCAGCCGATCGAACGCGGTCAGTTGATGCAGGCCGATCGGCGGTCGCGGCGCGAGGCCCGACGGCGCGGCGGCGACCGGTGTCGGCGCGACCGGTCGGCGCGGGTGACCAGGATCGGCGGGTGGCGCCGCGGGGGCCCGGCGCGCCGCCAAGGGATG
>JAGQOG010000466.1 GCA_020427695.1 Phycisphaerales bacterium | reverse complement strand
GGCAGGGACCGATCGGGTGGACGCCGCTCCAGGCGGCCAACGCGTACGCCACGATGGCCCGCAGCGGGGCGATTCGCGATGCGACCGTGATCATGAACGACGATCGGTCGTCGTTGCGCGAGCGCTCGGGCGACATGAACCTCGATCCGCAGGCGGTCACGCTCGCGCTCGAAGGCCTGCGCGACTCGATCGAGAAGCCGTACGGAACCGGCAACCACATCACCTACGAGGACGGCCACACCGAACCGATCGTGACAGCGCAGGGGGTGATCGCCTGGGCCAAGACCGGCACGGCCCAAGCGCCCGGGAAGCGCTTCGACACCAACGGCGACGGCATGCCCGACACCGACGTGAACGGGCTCGACCACGCCTGGTTCGTCGGCCTGGTCGGTTCGGCGGCGGAGCGTCGGCCACGCTATGCGATCGCCGTCGTGCTGGAGTACGGCGGTTCCGGCGGACGCGTGGCCGGCCCCGTGGCCAACCAGATCATCCTGGCGTTGCAGGACCTGGGCTACCTGCCGCGCCCGGACGCGGCCCCGAGCGGCGGGAAGGGTGCCGCGCGATGACGCAGGCGACCGCGGCACCGCACATCGCGCGTCGGGGCTACACCCCGGTGAGCCTCCACGTGCAGGCCCGAGAGATCCACCGGTCGCGCCTCGCGTTCGTGAACCCCGCAGTCGTGTCGATCGCCGCGGCGCTGGCCCTCAACATCCTCGGGCTGATGGCCATCTCGACCAGCTCGGCGGAGCATGCGTGGCGCCAAGTCGCGTTTCTCCTCGTGGGCGTCGTCGCGGCGGCGTCGTTGGCGATTCCGAGTCCGCGCCGCGTGTGCAGCGTGGCCTGGCCCTTCTACGCCCTCACGCTCCTTCTCCTCGTGTTCGTGCTCATTCCGTTCGTGCCGGAGTGGCTGGTGCGCCCGCGCAACGGCGCCCGCCGCTGGATCAATCTCGGCTTCACCGACTTCCAGCCCTCCGAGATGGCCAAGCTCGCGTTCGTTCTCGTCCTGGCGTCGTGGCTGCGCCACCGGCGGAACCATCGGCGCCTCCTCGGTCTCATGGTGCCGTTCGCGCTCACGCTGATTCCGCTCGCCCTGGTGCTGCGGGAGCCGGACCTGGGCACGGCGCTGCTGTTCGTGCCGGCGCTCTTCGCAATGCTGATCGCGGCGGGGGCCAAGAAGCGGCACATCGCGGCGATCGTGCTGGGAGGGCTGCTGGTCGCGCCGCTCTCCTATCCCATGCTCAAGCCGCACCAGCGGGCCCGCATCGACGCGATGATCGCGCAGATGCGCGGCGACGACCGGTATGAGCAGGACATCGGATTCCAGGGTGCGCGGGCGATGACGCTGGTCGGTGCGGGCGGATTGGCCGGCGTCGGACGCGAGCATGCGGCGGCGCTGGTGGAGTACAACCGGCTGCCGGAGGAGCACAACGACATGATCTTCGCGGTGATCTGCTGCCGATGGGGATTGTGGGGGGGACTCCTTGTTTGGGGGCTCTTCCTGGTCTTCGCGGCGGGCGGACTGCTGGCCGCGGCGCTTTCCAAGAACCCCTTCGCGCGGCTCGTCGCGGTGGGCGTCGTGGCGATCACCCTCACCCAGATGGTGATCAACACCGGCATGACGATCGGCCTCCTGCCGATCACGGGCATGACGCTTCCGTTCGTCAGCTACGGCGGATCGAGCCTGATCGTGAGCTGGATGATGACCGGACTGCTGCTTGGCATCGGGCTGCGCCGACCCCGCTACCTCACCGCCGACAGCTTCGAGTTCGACGAGAACGACGAGCCCATCCGATGAGCGGCGCCCCTCCGGTGACGTTCCTCGAGACGGCCGCGGCCGAGGGCATCGTCTTCGACCCCGGCGACCTCCCGAAGCTCGAGCGCTACCTCGACCTGCTCTACGAGGCGAACCAGCGCTTCAACCTCACCGCGATCGAGGACCGCGCCACGGCGTGGACCAGGCACATCCTCGACAGCCTCACCCTTCTGGCCCCGCTGGCCGCGGCGGAAGCGAAGTCGGTGATCGACGTTGGAAGCGGCGGGGGGCTTCCGGGCATTCCCCTGGCCATCGCGATGCCCGAGGTGCGCTTCACGCTGCTCGAAGCGACGGGGAAGAAGGCGACCTTCCTGCGCGAGGCGGTGGCGGCGCTCGCCCTCGGGAACGTGGAGGTCGTGAACGAGCGAGCGGAGACCACCGGCCAGGACCACCACCGCCACCGCGAGTGTTACGACGCCGTCATCGCGCGGGCCGTGGGGCCGCTGCCGGTGCTGCTCGAACTGACCGTCCCGCTGGCCCGCGTCGGCGGCGTGGTGCTGTGCGTGAAGGGCGAGCGGGCGGCGCAGGAGATCGAGGACGCGCGGCAGGCGCTGCACCTCCTGCACGCGGCGGTGATCGACACGATCCGCACGCCGACGGGCACGATCGTCGTGATCGAGAAGCAACGAAAGACGCCTCGGAACTATCCGAGGCGTCCCGGCGAGCCGAAGCGGGTGCCGTTGGGGGGGAGTTGAGGGGACGATTCAGGCACCAAGGCACCAAGGCATCGAGGCATCGAGGGTGGTGCGGTGCGACCCCTTGGCGCAAGGAAGTGTGCCACTGACTGCCCGAGTGTGCGGGCAGTCAGTGCGCAGCGTGTGAGTCGATCCCAACGCCATCGAACCTTCGGCACGGCCAAGATGGCCGTGGCACCCGACCACTGGTCCCCGCCTCACAACCCTTGATTCCTCGATGCCTC
>JAGQOG010000465.1 GCA_020427695.1 Phycisphaerales bacterium | reverse complement strand
CCGTGTCGAACGTGCGGTGATGCGGCGGCACGGCCTGGAAGGCCGTGGCACCCGCGGATCGTTCGCGTGCGCCATAACGGTCCTTCCACCTCGATGCCTCGATGCCTCGATGCCTTGATGCCTCAGCGAATCAATGCCTTGATCCCTCGATGCCTCGATGCCTCGATGCCTTTCCCTAAAACACCCTCCCACCCTCCGGTACTTGCTGCTCCGGCTGGATCAGCACCACGGCGCCGTTGGCGTCGGGCAGGCCCAGCACGAGGACCTGCGACTCGAAGCCGGCGATGCGGCGCGAGCCGAGGTTCACGGCGGCGACCACCTGGCGGTCGACCAGGGACTCCGGCGCATAGTGCACGGTGAGCTGGGCGCTGCTGGTTCGCAGGCCTAGCGGCCCGAAGTCGATCCAGAGCCGGATCGCGGGCTTGCGAGCACCCTCCGCCCGCTCGGCCCGCATGATCCGGCCGACGCGCAGGTCGAGAACGGCGAAGGCGTCGCCCGGGTCCATCGCGTGTTCTCCTTCGGGTCCGGACGGCACGGCTCCCGCGTCACGCGCCGCCGATGCGCTCGGTCAGGAACCGCTCGACGTGATCGACGCCGATGCGCTCCTGGGCCTGCGTGTCGCGGTGGCGCACGGTGACGGACTGATCCTCGACGCTCTGGCCGTCGATCGTGAAGCAGTAGGGGGTGCCGGCTTCGTCCATGCGGGCGTAGCGCTTGCCGATCGACTGCTTGGGGTCGTACTCGCAGACGAACCGCTTGCGAAGCTGGCGGTAGAGCCGTTCGCCGATCTCCGGCATGCCGTCCTTGTTCACCAGCGGGAAGACGCCCGCCTTCACCGGCGCCAGGCGCGGGTGGAAGGCCATGTAGACCTTGCTGGCGCGGCTCTCGTCGGGCGTGTAGGCCTCGCACAGCAGGGCGAGCGTGCCGCGGTCGGCGCCGCCGGAGGGCTCGATCACGTGCGGGAAGTACCGCTCGTTGCGCTCCTGGTCGAAGTACTTCATCTTGTCGCGCTTGCCCGAGTGTTCGGCATGCTGCCGGAGGTCGTAGTCGCTGCGGTGCGCCACGCCCTCGAGCTCGCCAAACCCCGGCGCCGTGAAGGGGAATCGGTACTCGATGTCGCTGGTGCCCGCGCCTTCCTTCGCGTAGTGGGCGAGTTCGTCCGCATCGTGCTCGCGGAGCTGGAGGTTGCCCCCCGCGAGTCCCAGCGACTGCCACCACGCGAACCGCGTGTCGCGCCAGAAGGCGTACCACTCCGGCGCCTGGGAGGGATGGACGAAGAACTCGATCTCCATCTGCTCGAACTCGCGGGATCGGAAGGTGAAGTTGCGGGGCGTCACCTCGTTGCGGAAGGCCTTGCCGATCTGGGCGATGCCGAAGGGGACGCGCACGCGGGTGGAGTTCACCACGTTCTCGAAGTTGGCGAAGATGCCCTGGGCGGTCTCGGGCCGGAGGTACGCCTTGGCGTCGTCGCTGCGGAGGGCGCCGACGAACGTCTCGAACATCAGGTTGAACATCCGCGGTTCGGTGAGGGTGCCGACCTCCTTCGCCTCGGGGGCAAGCACCGCGGCCCGCGCGGTGGCGTCCAGCGTGTCGAACGGGACCAGGTCGTCGAGCGCCGCCTCGGTCACGCCGAACCGCACCTTGGCGATCGCGTTGGCGAGCCCGCCGTAGCCGTGCGGCACCTTCCGCCGGGCCCGGTCCGCGTCGATCGCCTTCCTGGCCTCGTCGACGCCGGCGCCCACGGTGGCGAACCCGGCGGTGGTTCCGTCGAGCTCGAAGCGCTGCACGAAGAGGTGGTCGGCGCGATAGCGGGCCTTCGTCTCGCGGCAGTCCACCATCGGATCGTTGAAGCCCGAGACGTGCCCCGACGCCTCCCACACCTTCGGGTTCATGATGATCGTGGAGTCCACGCCCACGATGTCCACGGGCGCGCCGAACGGGCCCATGAGCTCGCGGTGCACCATGTCGGTCCACCAGGCGTTCTTCAGGTTGCGCTTGAGCTCCGTACCCAGCGGCCCGTAGTCCCAGAAGCCGTTGATGCCGCCGTAGATCTCCGACGACTGGAAGACGAATCCGCGACGGCGGCACAGGGCGACGATGTCGTCCATGCTCTTGGGGGCGGCGGTGGCGTCGGAAGTGGGCTGGGTCATGGTGGGTGGTCTCTCGTCGCGCGCCGGCGCGGCCGGGCCGGGCGGGAAACGAGGATGGTAGCCCCTCCGGTGGTCCGCCGCGGACGGCCTCCTCCGTGCGGTGCGGTAGACTCTCGCCATGATTGTCGTCACAGGTGGAACCGGGGCCTTGGGACAGGCCGTCGTCGCTCGTTTCCTTCGCGAAGGACGGCGCTGCGCGGTGCCGTACATCGATGCCGCCGAGGTGGATCGCTTCCCGCACCGCGATCACGTCCGGCTCGACGAGCTGGACTTGGCCAACGAGGAGGCGGTGGCGGGCTACTACGAGTCGCTCGGCACCGTGGAGGCGTCCATCCATGTCGCGGGCGGATTCGCGATGGGGCCGGTGGTCGAGACCTCCCTCGCGGAGTTCGAGCGGCTCTTTCGTCTGAACGCCGCGACCTGCTTCCTCTGTTGTCGCGAGGCGGTGAGAACCATGCGCCGTGGCGGCGGCGGGCGGATCGTGAACGTGGCGGCCCGCCCGGCCGTGGTCCCGACGGGCGGGATGATCGCCTACAGCACGAGCAAGGCCGCTGTCGCCAGCCTGACGCAGTCTCTGGCCGAGGAGGTGCGCGGGGACGGGATCCTCGTGAACGCCGTACTTCCCTCCATCATGGACACGCCCGGGAATCGCGCCGCCATGCCCGATGCGGATCACGACCAGTGGCCGAAGGTGTCCGAGGTGGCCGAGGCGATCGCGTTCCTGGCGGGGCCGACGAATGCGCTGACGAGCGGAGCGCTGGTGCCGGTGTACGGACGCGCCTGAGCAGGAGGCACTTTCCGGACCTCTCCGGCCGACAACAGAACGGTCTGCGCGGATGAGTCCGCGTGTTCGACCCGGCATCGGTCGCCATCCCCAATCAGGTCCTCCGGGTGTGCCGAGCATGGATCCGTTCCATCACGGAGAGGGTCCGGCATGGCCTTTTGGCGACGCAACCGACGCGGGAAGCGGAATCCGCAGCGAGAGGAGAGGAGCGCGGACAGCCGTCCGCGGCCCGCCCTCCGCTCGGAGCAGCTTGAGCCGCGAATCCTGATGTCGGCGACCGGACTCGATCACGCTGGGCAAGGCGCGGAGCACGCTGACGTCCACGCTGGAGGCGACATCGAGCACGGACATGGTCTCGGTGGCGGGACCGACGTGGCTTCCGACAGGAACGGCGGCCAATTCGACGACGTCGAGCATCCCTTGGCGCAGGACCAACACGACGCGACGGTCGATCACGACGCGACCGTCGATGAGGATACCGGCGGTGGCGGGAACAATGTACTGAGCGGCGGCCCTGGGAACGACACGCTGGATGGCGGCGCCGGTGCTGACGTGCTGGACGGCGGTTCCGGCAACGACACGCTGCGTGGCGGCGCGGGCGCTGACGTGCTCGATGGCGGCGCTGGCAACGACACCCTGGATGGCGGCGCCGGTGCTGACATGCTCACCGGTGGCTCCGGCAACGACACGCTGCGCGGTGGGGACGGCGCCGACGTGTTGGAGGGAGGCGCCGGAAACGACACCT
>JAGQOG010000044.1 GCA_020427695.1 Phycisphaerales bacterium | reverse complement strand
CGCAAGAGCGGGTGCCACGGCCATCCTGGCCGTGCCGATTGCGCGCAAGAACGGGTGCCACGGCCATCCTGGCCGTGCCGATTGTCACGTGCGCACATGCGGTACGGTCGCCACCTCTCGAACCACAGGCGACCGGACCTCGCATCGTGCCGCTACCATGACCGCATCCGGTCCAACGTCCGTCTGTCGCCATGATCGAGGCCACCCGTCTCACATCGCGTGATGCTCGCCACCAACGGTCCTACGACGACCTCCAACGTCTCTACGCGCGGTATGCGCCGCGCTACGACCGGCAGTTTGCCCGCTACAACGACCGCACGCTCGCCGCAGCGCTGGACGCGATCGTCCGACCGCCCCAGCGCGTGGTCGATGTCGCCTGCGGCACCGGACTCCTGGCCGAGAGGATCCGCCACCGGTGGCCGTTGGCGGCGCTCATCGGCATCGACCTGAGCGCGGCGATGCTGGAACAGGCTCGGCGCCGTCTTCCGCCAACCGACGGCGACGAACACCGCGGTCCACTCGTTTGGCGGCTGGGCAACGCGGAGCACCTTCCGGTCGAGTCGGGATGGGCCGACACGCTCATCTGCACCAACGCCTTCCACCTGGTGCAGGATCCGACGGCGGCGCTGTCGGAGTTCCGGCGCGTTCTGGGCGAGGACGGTACGCTCGTCATCGTGGACTGGTGCGCCGATCACCTCTCGATGCGACTGGTGGTTCCCGCCCTCGGCCTCCTGCGGCCGCAGCGGCGCAAGGTCTGGCCGCTCGAGCGGCTGACGCAGGCGCTCCGGGCGGCTGGGTTCGGCATCGTTCGCCAGGAGCGTTTCAAGGTTGGGCCGTCCTGGGGGCTGATGACCGTGGTGGGAGCGACAGAAGGGCCGAAGGGCCGTGGGCCGCGAGCGGGTCAGGGTCGATCCCCTCACGATGTCGTCGGAAGCGGAGGGGTCGCGCGATGACGGACCCGCTCGAGCCCCTCGACCCGTTCACCCTCCTCGGCCTCCCGCACAAGTTCGACCTCAGTCGGGCCGAGATCCAGGCCGCGCACCTGCGCCACTTGGCCCGCCTGCACCCCGATCGGATCGCCGACCCGATCGAACGCATCGAAGCGTCAATGGCCGCCGCGCGGGTCAACCAGGCCCGTGCGATTCTCGAGAACGATGAGCACCGGGCCAACGAACTCCTGGTCCGCTTGGGCGGCGCCGAGCGCGAGGAGGATCGAACCCTGCCCGACGGATTCCTCGCGGAGATGATGGAGACGCGCGAGCGGATCGAAACGCTCATGCAGTCTGACGGCGGGCAGGCTCGCACCGAGATCGAGGGGTGGGCCGCCGCCGAGCGGCGTGGCTACCTCGAGCGCCTCCGGCGGGTGCTCCAGGAGGCCGCGGGGGTCGAGGGCGATCGACGGACGGCGCTGCTGGCCGAGGGCCGGCAACAGCTCAACGCATGGCGGTACATCGAACGGCTGCTCGAGCAATTGGGCGATGCCGAGCGCTCGTCGCCGCGTGAGACGCCATGACCGAGTTGCGCCCGATGGAGCTGGCCCTGCTGGTGGCGCTGCCGCCGCTCCTGCTGGCGAGCGCCTTCTTCTCCGGATCGGAGACCGCGCTCTTCGGGCTGCGGGCGAACGAACAGGCGACCATTCGCCTGCGGGGGGGCTTGGCGGCGCGGGCCGTTGCCGCCCTGCTTGGCGATCCACGCCAGCTCCTCCTCACCGTCCTGCTCGGCAACATGACGGTGAACACGCTGTACTTCGTGATCAGCTCGGTGCTGCTCATGTCGCCGGGCCGCGGCTTGGCTTGGAACCTGGGCGTTGGCGTGGGAACGCTGGTGGCCGTGGTCCTGTTCGGGGAGGTGCTGCCCAAGCTCGTGTTCAACGCCGACCGCGTGCGGAGCGCGTCCGTCGTGGCGGCACCGCTTCTTGGACTACATCGCCTGCTCTCCCCGCTGCGGCAGGTGCTGGACACGATCATCGTCGCGCCGTTGAGCCGGTTGACGGCGCCAGCCCAGTCCCCGCCTCGCTTGAGCGGCGAGGAGCTCGACGCGCTCCTCGAGGTCTCCAGCCGGCTGGGGCACATCGACGCCGACGAGCAGCGGCTGTTGGAGCAGGTGGTGCAGCTCCGCGGGCTGCGCGTCCGCGAGGTGATGACGCCGCGCGTGAAGATGCATGCGGTGCCGGCGAGCGCCCGGCGCATCGACATCGTGGAGGTCATGCGCGAGGCCCGGTTGACCACGCTGCCCGTGTATCGTGGCGGTCTCGACGAGGTCGTGGGCATGCTGCAGGCCAAGGCGTACCTGCTCGATCCGCGTGCCGCCCGCACGCCGCTGGTCGAGCACATGCTGCCGCCGCTCTTCGTGCCGGAAGTGGCGACGTTGGAGCAGCTCCTCGCCCTCTTCCGGCGGGAGCGGCGCAGCCTGGCGATCGTGGTCGACGAGTACGGCGGCACCGCCGGCATCATCGCCACGGAGGACGTGCTCGAGCAGCTCGTCGGCGAGATCCGGTCGCCGGAGGAGCACGAGGTCGTGCCGCCGCGCCTGCTGGGGGTCGGCCGGTGGGCGGTGAGCGGCGACATGGCGATTCGCGACTGGGCGGAGGCGTTCGAGACCGCGGGCGAGCTGCCGCCGGTCGCGACGGTCGGGGGACTGGTGCTGGTGCGGTTGGGTCGCGTGCCGGAGGTGGGCGACGAGGTGACGGTTGGCGAACTGCGGCTGATCGTGCGGGCGATGGACGGGCACCGGGTGTCGGAGGTGGAGGTTGCGCTTCAGATCGCACCGAGACCGGAGCGGCCAGTCGAGCAGCCAGTCGAGCAACATGTCGAGTCGCGGCATCGCAACGGTCGGGAGGGGCGACGATGAGTCTCTCCCAGGCGTTGCCATGGGTGCTGTTGACGCTTGCGGGGCTTGGGCTCAGCGCCCTGTTCTCGGGGATCGAGACGGGTCTCTACACGCTGAGTCGGTTGCGGCTCGCGGTTCGCGCGGGACGGGGCGACCCGGCGGCGCTGCGCCTCCGGAAGGAGCTTCGACATCCCGAACGGCTGCTCTCGACGCTCCTGATCGGCAACAACCTGGCGAACTACGCCGGCTCGCTGGGCCTGGCCGCGATCCTGGACCTCGCCGGCTTCACCACCGGCGCCGCGGTCGCGATCAATGCGGCGCTGCTCGTGTCGCTTCTCTTCATCTTCGGCGAGACGCTGCCGAAGGACCTCTTCCGCACCTTCACCGATCGCTGGACGTACCGCTGGTCGCGCTACCTCGTTTCGTGGCGGATCATCCTCACCGTCGTGGGACTGGTGCCGTTGGTGCACGCGTTCGGGCTCTTGGCGTCGCGTCTCGCCGGCTTGCGTCCCGGTGCCGACATCTCCGCGCGACTGCGCATTGCGCAGCTCATCAAGGAGGGCACGAACGCGGGCGTCATCAGCGAGGCGCAGGCCGGACTCGTCGAGCGCGGGCTGGCCCTGCGCGATCGAACGGTCGGCGAGGTCATGCTCCCCTGGCGGGGCGTGGTGTCCGTTCGCGAGAACGCGCCGTTCCGCCAACTCGAGGCGATTGCGCGCCAGCGGTCGGCGAGCCGTTTGCCCGTGACCGACGAATCCGGGCGGGTGGTGGGCGTGATTCGCCTCATCGACGCCTTGCTCGAGCCGCGCAAGCGCCCGCGCGAGCTCATGCGCCCGCCGGTCGTGCTGAAACGGGCGACGCCGGTGCTTGAGGCGCTGCGTCAGCTCCGGATGACGAAGACGCACCTGGGCGTGGTGGCCGATGCCGGCACCGGGCGACCACTCGGCGTGGTGACCATCAACGACCTCGCCGGTCCGCTTGCCGGCACGGTCGAGCAGGCGGCCTCGGGCGCTTCGACAGCCGGAGGATCGTCGGTTCCAGTGCCGACCGCTTCGCCAGCCGCAGCATCGTCGGGATCGGCCCCTCCGAGGTCCTGACCCGAGGCTCTCGACGCCCGCGACGCCGTCGGGGTGGCTGCTATACTGTCCCCCTCGCGGTCGGCCGGACCGGGATTCCGCAAGGGTTTCCCGCCCCTCGACCCCGAGAAACGGGCTAGTAGCTCAGCTGGCTAGAGCGCACCCCTGATAAGGGTGAGGTCGGAGGTTCGAGTCCTCTCTGGCCCACTACGAACACGGGCCGCCCCTGTTTGGGGG
>JAGQOG010000464.1 GCA_020427695.1 Phycisphaerales bacterium | reverse complement strand
TGGCGATCCTGGTGCCGCCCATCGCCCTCGCGGTGGTGGTGTCGATCGTGGCCAACGTGCCCGGATCGGAGCGCGCGGTCTCGTCGCTTCTCTGGGCGCTGATGTTGGCGGCGGTTGGACTTCCGATCGCCCGCACCCTCGGCGTCAGTGCGTACGGTGGACTGTTCATGGACTACGGGTCGATCGTGGGCCCGCTCGACCGCGCCATGGGCGCCGACGGCTTCTCCCATCCAGGGTGGATGATGATGGCCAAGCACCTGCTGCTTCCCGCCGCGGCCGTGCTCGCGCTGCTCCTCATCGGACTGTTGTTCCGCTCCGGGCTGGAGGCCGGGCTCCTACCCCAGGAGATGCTGAGCGTGGATCCGGTGATGGACCGCGAGGTGGCCCGGGTTGCCGCGGCGGGTCCGCGACTCGGCGGACGCACCGCGGCAGCGCTCGGCTCCGCGGTGGTGCCGTCCCCGATCCCCGCTTCTGTCCCGGCCTCGATCCCGTCTGCGATCCCGGCGGCCTCGCCCGAACACGGCGCCGGGCCATCCGTTGTGCGGACCTCCGCCGGCGATGCGCCGCGCAGGATCATCTAGTCCGCCCTTTGCGACGAGTCGTGCACGCCGCGAGGAGGGACGAAGGGACAAAGGGACGCAGGGACAAAGAAGCCCGGACGTCCGGTCCCGTGGTCGCACACCAGGGATCGAAATTCCCTTCGTCCCTTCGTCCCTCCCCCCGTCTTCTACGACCACCCCAGCGCGTAGAAGATGCTGGTGAACAGGAGATCCGAGAGGATCACGGCGACCACGGTCTGCACCACGGTGTTGGTGGTCGCTCGACCGACCCCCTCGGCGCCTCCGGTCACCTTGAGGCCGTTGTAGCACGCGATCGATCCCAGGATCATGCCGAAGACGCCCGCCTTGAACAGGCCGGTGAGGAAGTCCGCGTTGTCCACCTGGGCCAGCGTGTTCGCCTTGTACAACTCGTAGGGGACGCCGAGGAACTGGACGGCCATGAACCCGCCGCTGATGATCGACGACAGGTCGCCGATCACCGTGAGCAGGACCAGGCTGGCGGTGGCCGCGAGCACCCGCGGCACGACCAGGAACCGCACCGGGTTCAGCGCGTGTGCTTCGAGGGCTTCGATCTCCTCGCCGACCACCATCGTGCCGATTTCCGCCGCGATCGCGGCGCCGGCGAAACCGGTCAGGACCACCGCCGCGATGAGCGGTCCGAGCTCGCGCAGCACCGCCACCGCGATGATGTTCGCAGTCTTGTCCACCTGGCCGAACTCCTGGAGCGGCGGCGCCATCTGCAGCGCGAGGATCAGGCCGATGGCAGCGCTCACCAGCAGCACGATGCCGATCGACCGCACGCCGATCCGCACGATCTGCGAGACGAGCGCCGCGCGGCCGAAGCGATAGCGCCGCAGGGCCACGGTTCGCCACAACCAGCTCGCCACGTCGCGCAGCAGCCACGCCACGCCGCCGATCAGGGCGAACGCACGCAGCCACACGTCGCCCCACGCGTCGAGGGCCTGCAAGACGATTCCTGGGCGGCGAGTCGCGTGCTCAGACATGGTTCGCTACACGGTCTTGGCCGCTTCGGCGTCGTTGCTGATCGTGAACACCGTGTCGAGCCTGGCGATCTCGAAGATCGAGCGCACGCGGGTCTGCGGTGCCGCCAGCACCAGCCGGTGCGCCATCGCCCGCGCCCGCTGCATGGCCTCCACGAGCGTTGCCACGCCCGAGCTGTCCATGTACGGAACCTGGCTGAGATCGATCACGATGCGTTGGGGTCGCTTGGCCTGCGCTTCGGTCAGGACCCGGCGGAGCCCCGGAGCCCGGGCGAGATCGACGTCGCCGACCGGCTGGAGGATGACCCCGCCGTCGAACGACACGGTGTGCACGACGATGTCGTCGGATTCGTTCATGGTTGGGTGCGAGCGTGGGGATCGGCGACCGGCTTGGACTGATCGCCGCTGGAGGGCGCGGGGCCGCCGGAAAGACCGCCGTGCTGGGGAAGATACTTGACGAGGGTGAGTCGCATGCCTCCGGGCGACCTTCTTTCGTATGCGCACCGGTCCATGATCTCGCGGATGATGTGCACGCCGAGGCCGCCGGGACGGATGTCGTCCAAGTCGCGCCCCTTGATCGACTGGGGATCGACCTGGTTGCCGAGATCGTCGAGGACGATGCAGAGGCCCGGCGCGGCCGCCTCGAGAACCCAGGCGTAGATCCAGATCCTGCCGTCGTGGCGACGCCGGTAGCCGTGGTTGATGATGTTCGCCACCGCTTCGTCCACCGCCAGGCTGATCTGGCAGCAGAGGAGCTCCTCGAATCCCGTTCGTTCCGCCAGCGACGCAACGAACGCCCGAACGGGGGCGAGCAGACGGGGATTGCTGAACACCGTGATCTGCGCGTCGGGCTCGCGATCCTTGGTCG
>JAGQOG010000463.1 GCA_020427695.1 Phycisphaerales bacterium | reverse complement strand
TTCGTAGTGTGGCGCCCACCACCGCGCGGCGGTTGAGCACAAGCAGCGCTGCCGCGAGAAGCGGCAGGAAGAACGCTCCGGCGATGGCGTACGTCTTCTGGACGGCCTTGAAGTCGATCCAGAGCGTGACCAGCGGAAGGGTGGCGATCGCCAAGAGGAACGCGCGGTAGGGGATGGTGCGGTCCAGCCGATCCCGCTCCGGCTTGACCTCGAGGGATCGATCGGTGCTCGTGGGAGCGCGCCGCGCCGAGACGATCCGCAGCGTGTCGGCAAAGAGGTACGGCACCGATTGCCAGACTCCGAGCAGGCTGCTGGCCACCGCGGCCCAAGCGCCAATCAGGAATCCCCAGCGCACGACGGGGCCCGCCACCGCGCCCAGATGGTCGCCGAGCCGGGCGATCAGCGCCACGCCCTTCCCCTCGATTGTCGTCCCGTTCGCGATCACGATCATGGCCATGCCGAAGAGCGCCGTCGCGAGGTATCCCACGCCGAGATCCCAGCGCGAGAGGCGCAGATCCGCATGACCCGAGCGATTCTCCTCGCGCATCCAGTAGCCGTAGCACAGGATCGTCACCGTGCCGCCCACGCCGCCGAGCAGTGCGAGCGTCCACGACAGCGACTCGTGGAACGAGCCCGGCTGGGCGGCGTCGTGCGGGATGCGGGGAACAAGGAGGCCGACCACCGCCGCGCCCACCGCGCGCTCCGCGAGGAGCAGCCAGGCGCCGACCAGCACCACGCAGAGGAACATGATCGCCACGCAGGCGGCCATCACGCGTTCGAACACGCGGAATCCGCCGAGCCAGACGAGGAGCAGGCCGGCAGCGCTGGACGCGATCCCGAAGAGCACCTTGTCGTGCGCCGGACGCTCGAACACCGGAACGATGGCGTGCGCGGCGGCTCCCGCGGCATTGACCAGCGCTCCCCCCGTGAAGAAGCTCCAGGGCAGCAGGTAGACCAGGAAGACCACACCGACCCACCGGCCGAGGTGCCGGCACGCGCCCTCGAGGAGCGTGTCGTTCGTCGCCAACTGGTGCCGTGCGATCCCCTCCGTCAGCGCGAATTTGAGGAGTGCGCCGAGGGCCACCGCCCAGAGCACGGCGATCCCCATGCGGCTGCCGGCAAAGCCCGCGGTGGCCAGGTCGCCCGCCCCGACGCCGGTGGCCGCCACCAATAGGCCCGGTCCGATCGCCGCCAGGATGCGATGAGGCTGGGGTCGGTTCGGCATGGTCCCGCGTGTGCGCGATCGTTGCGCGTCTTGCGGTTCAGGCGAGGTCGAAGAGCATGATCTCCGCCGCGGCGCCGGTTCCGCGCACCGTCACCTTCGGCTCGTCGCTGAATGCCGCGCCGTCGCCCGCCATGAGCAGGGTGTCGCCGACCATCGCCGTGCCGCGGAGGACCTGGAGCCAGGCATGGCGCCCCGGCGCCAACTCGTGCGAAACACTGCTCGCGCCGAGGATCGAACCGAGGTAGATCGACACGTCCTGGTGAATGGTGAGCGCGTGGTTGTCGCCACGCCGCGCGGCGACGAGTTGCAGACCATCGATGGTCGGAGCTTCGACCAGTCGGCGCTCCTGGTAGCTCGGTTGTAGGCCCTTCGCCTCGGGAAAGAGCCAAATCTGGTAGAGGTGCACCTCCTGGTCGGAGGAGGGATTGACCTCGCTGTGAGTGACGCCCGTGCCGGCGGTCATGCGCTGGAAGTCGCCGGCGTTCAGCGTGGAGGTGTTGCCCATGCTGTCGATGTGCTTGAGCGAGCCCTCCAGCACGTAGGTGACGATTTCCATGTCCTGGTGCGGGTGCATGCCGAAGCCCCGTCCCGGGGCGACCCAGTCCTCGTTCATGACCCGGAGCGACCGGAACCGCATGTGCTGCGGATCGTGGTACTCCCCGAAGGAGAACGTGTGGTGCGTCTTCAGCCAGCCGTGGTCGAAGTGGCCGCGATCGCCGGACCGTCGTAGGGAGATCATGGGAGGTTGCTCCTGGTGCCCCAAGCGCCCAAGCGCATGGACCGCGAACAGTAGCCGCTCCGCGCCCGACCCGCTTGCTTGGCGCCAGACCGGCCGCCCAGCCTCAGCCGCACGTGCCCCAAGCCGCCAGCAGGAGACCAAGATCCGATCCATCGACGGTCCCGCTGCCGTCGAGATCAGCCTCGGCAGACGACGATCCCCATGCGGCCAAGAGGGCACCGAGATCGGCGCCGTCAACGGCGCCGTTGCCGTCCAGATCACCGACGCAGTTCGCGGGGCCGGCGAGATGCAGCGTGTACGCCGCCCCGCACGTCGCGGTGTCGGTGGCGCCGAACGGACCGATGATGATCCAATAGACGCCGGGCTCGACGACCGTGCTCACCGTGAGCTCGTCGCACTCGAGCGCGGCGCCCGAGGCGAGGATCGGCGCCGGACAGCCGAGGTTGCCGTCGGCGATGATCAACTGCGGACGGAATTCGGCCGTGACCGTCGTCTCGAGCAGCGCCGCGCGGTTGATGACCACCTCGTACCAGTCGAGATCGCCGGCGAACGACCCGGCCAGGAGGAACACGCCGCTCGTGCCGCACACCGTTTGTCCCGGTGCGATGGTGGACACGGCGAACACTTCGCCCAGGCACCCGCCGTTGAAGAAGTCGAGGTAGCCGTCGCTGCAGACGGGCTCGCCCTCCTGGAGGGAACCGCTCGGGCATGGCACCACGCACGGACACGAGGAGCAGATCGTGTTGGCGCCGAGCCAGCTTCCGCCGAGGGCCTTGCACTCCTCTTCGACCACCCGGACGCACGACGCATCCTCCATGCAGCAGGCGCCGAGGATCACGCCGCAGGGCGGATCGAGATCGATGCATGCGGTGTCGGGCACAAACCGCTGCGTCGGGCCGAGGCACGACGTGATCTCGGCGTTGTCAACGCACTGGCCGGTCGCGTCGTCGCAGCACGCGCCGAACA
>JAGQOG010000462.1 GCA_020427695.1 Phycisphaerales bacterium | reverse complement strand
TCGAGTGCTGCGAGACCGTCTGCGCCGTGGACGCGTTCTGCTGCAACAACAGTTGGGACGGCATCTGCGTCGGCGAGGCCGCTGAGCTCTGCGGCGAGCCCGGCCTCTGCCCCGACTCCGATCACGACTGCTTCACCGAGGGCGCTCCCGGCTGCACCGACATCGAGTGCTGCGAGACCGTCTGCGCCGTGGACGCGTTCTGCTGCAACAACAGTTGGGACGGCATCTGCGTCGGCGAGGCCGCTGAGCTTTGTGGCGAGCCCGGCAGCAACTGCTGCTCGCCGAACGATGGCGTCGGTTGCGACGATCCCACCTGCGAGGCAGCCGTGTGTGCCATCGATGCGTTCTGCTGCGAGACCGCATGGGACGGGGTCTGCGCTGCCGAGGCTGCCGATCTGTGCGAGGTGTGCGGCGGCGGTCAGCCCGGGATCTGCCCGGAGTCCGATCACGACTGCTTCACCGAGGGCGGCGCTGGCTGCACGGACGTCGAGTGCTGCGAGACCGTCTGTGCCGTGGACCTGTTCTGCTGCGACAGCAGTTGGGACGGCATCTGCGTCGACGAGGCCAGTGAACTCTGCGGTCAGCCCGGCCTCTGCCCCGACTCCGATCACGACTGCTTCACCGAGGGCGGTCCCGGCTGCACGGACATCGCGTGCTGCGAGACCGTCTGTGCGGTGGACGCGTTCTGCTGCAACACCAGTTGGGACGGCATCTGCGTCGGCGAGGCCACGGATCTCTGCGACGGCCAGCCCGGCGTGTGCCCGGCGTCGGACCACGACTGCCTGACGGCCGGCGCGCCGGGGTGCACCGACCTCGCGTGCTGCGAGGCCGTTTGCGCCGAGGACTCGTTCTGCTGCGAGACGATGTGGGACGAGCTCTGCGTCAACATCGCCCTCGAGGTCTGCGACGGCACCGGCGGTCCGAGCAACTGCTGCATGCCGAACGGCGGCATCGGCTGCGACGACGCGGCCTGCGAGTCCGCGGTGTGCGGCATCGACGCGTTCTGCTGCAAGGTGGAGTGGGACGGGATCTGCGCCGGCGAAGCCGCCGACCTCTGCCCCAACCTCTGCCCGTGAGTTGAGTGTTCGCGGATCGTTCGGTTCTTCGCGGCCCCCCGACGTCGGTCGGGGGGCCGCTTCGCTTTGGGGTCGCCACCCAGGTGGGGCCGACGGTTGGCGGACCGCCTCGACACCGGCCCGGTCCGAGTCCGTCTCCCGCTACCATGGACGGGATTGACCGGGAGCGACCCATTCGATGAGCCCACGCGCGGACATGATCGATGCCCTGCGAATCGAGCGCTCGGCGCCGCGCCGGAGGGTGCTGCCCGTTGTGCTGGTCGTGCTGTTCGTCGCGATCGCCGCCGCCGCGGGCGGGTACTGGTGGTGGCGGAACCGGGATGCCCCCATTGCCGTCCGAACGGTTGCCGTGCGGGCGGAGTCGGGCGGTGGACGTGATCGCACGCTCCTCAACGCCTCCGGCTACGTGACCGCCCGGCGCGATGCCACGGTCTCCTCCAAGGTGACCGGCAAGGTCGTGGAGGTGCTGGTCGAGGAAGGGATGCGCGTCGAGGAGGGTCAGGTGCTCGCCCGTCTCGACGCCTCGAACGTGGAGACGTCCCTGCAACTGGCCGAGGCGCAGCTGGTCGCCGCCCGCCGGGCGCTCGGCGAGACGGAAGCGAACCTCGAGCAGGCGCAGCGCGAGCTTGATCGGCTGCGCCAGGCCCGCGAGCGTGGCGCCGCAACGCAGCTCGAGCTGGATCGGGCCGAGACCGCGACGAGGTCGCTCGAGGCCCGACTGGATCGGCAGCGGGCCGAGGTGACGGTCAACGAGCGGGAGCTGGCGATCTGGCAGCAGCAGCTCGAGGACACGGTCATCCGCGCCCCGTTCGCCGGGGTGGTGACCACCAAGAACGCGCAACCTGGCGAGATGATCTCGCCCATGTCGGTGGGCGGCTTCACGCGGACGGGGATCTGCACGATCGTGGACATGGACTCCCTCGAGATCGAAGTGGACGTCAACGAGAGCTACATCAACCGCGTCGCGCCCGGGCAGCCGGTCGAGGCCACGCTCGACTCCTACCCCGACTGGCGCATCCCCGCGAGTGTGATTGCGATCGTGCCCACGGCCGATCGCCAGAAGGCGACGGTGAAGGTGCGGGTCGGCTTCAAGGAGCTCGACCCGCGCATCCTGCCCGACATGAGCGTGAAAGTGGCCTTCCGGAGCGCCGAGGAGCCGGAGACGGGCCAAGCCCCGACGATCCTGCTTCCGGCGGCCGCCGTGTCCAGCCGGGACGGGCGCGATGTCGTGTGGGTGTTGCGCGACGGCAAGGTCGAACGCCGCGCGGTGACGATCGGCGAGCGGCGAAACGATCAGGCAACGATCCTGGCGGGACTCAACGGCGGGGAGCGCGTCGTCGTCGACGCTCCCCCTACCCTGACCGACGGTGCAAGCGTGAAGGAAGCACGACCATGAGCAACTCCGGTGAAGGCGGTCCTGGGGCGAACGGGATCCTGGTTCGAGTCGATGGCGTGGACAGGACCTTCCATCGCGGGGCGGAGGAGATCCACGTCCTCGACGGACTGGACCTGGAGGTTCCGCAGGGCGAATTCCTGGCCCTCATGGGACCATCGGGATCCGGCAAGACCACGCTGCTCAACCTGATCGGCGGACTGGACCGCCCGACGCGAGGCTCGGTGGCCATCGGCGGCGACCGGCTGGAGAGCATGTCGGCGCGTCGTCTCGCCGCGTGGCGTGCCCGCCACGTCGGGCTTGTCTTCCAGTTCTACAACCTGCTCCCCGTGCTCTCGGCGGCGCGCAACGTCGAACTGCCCCTGCTGCTGACGCACATGTCGGGGGCCGAGCGCCGAAGGCATGTCGCGGTGGCGCTCGAGGTGGTCGGTCTCTCGCATCGGGCCAACCACTATCCGCGCACGCTCTCGGGCGGCGAACAGCAGCGCGTCGGCATCGCCCGGGCCATCGTCTCCGACCCCACGCTCCTGCTCTGCGACGAGCCGACGGGCGACCTGGATCGGAAGGCGGGCGACGAGATTCTCGACCTGCTCCAGGCCCTCAACGCCCAGCACGGAAAGACCATCATCATGGTCACCCACGACCCGCATGCGTCGGCGAGGGCCACCCGCACGGTGCATCTCGACAAGGGCCAACTCTCGATGGAGGCGCCGGCATGAGGTTCCTCCGGCTCGTCTGGGGCAACCTCATGCGTCGCAAGCTGCGGACGTCGCTGACGCTGCTGTCGGTGTGCGTCGCTTTTCTGCTGTTCGGTCTGCTCTGCATCATCAACGAGGCCTTCTCCGCCGGCGTGACCATGGCCGGTGCCGATCGGCTCATCGTCCGCCACAAGGTGTCGCTGATCATGTCGTTGCCGATCACCTACGGGGCGCGCATGCAGAGAATTCCGGGCGTGGATGCCACGACCCACTGGACCTGGTTCAACGGCATCTACCAGGACGACCCCCGGAACTTCTTCGGCACCTTCCCCGTGGAGCCCGAGTCGTTCCTCGCGATGCACCGGGAATACCTGCTGCCGCCGGCCGAGCGGGAGGCCTGGCTCAAGACCCGAACCGGAGCGATTGTCGGCCGCACGCTGGCCGACCGCTTCGGGTGGAAGGTGGGCGATCGCATTCCGCTGATGTCCCCCATCTGGCCGCGCAAGGGCGACGGCGCCTGGGAGTTCGACATCGTCGGAATCTACGACGGCGACAAGAAGAGCACCGACACGTCGGGCTTCTTCTTCCGCTACGACTACTTCGACGAGAGCCGCGCCGAGGGACAGGGACTGGTCGGCTGGTACGTCGTGCGCGTGAAGGACCCCGATCGCGCCGCCGAAGTCGCCGCCGCGATCGACGCCGAGTTCGCCAACTCGCCGTACGAGACGAAGGCCGAGCCCGAGGGAGCGTTCGCCCAGAGCTTCGTGGAGCAGATCGGGAGCATCGGCACCATCCTGCTTGCGATCCTGAGCGCCGTCTTCTTCACCATTCTTCTTGTCGCCGGCAACACGATGGCCCAGGCGGTGCGCGAGCGCACGGCGGAGTTGGGCGTGCTCAAGGCGGTCGGCTTCACCAACGAGCGCGTGCTGGGGCTGGTTCTCGTCGAGTCGTGCCTCCTGGCGGCGGCGGGCGGCCTCTCCGGACTGGCGATCGCCTGGCTCCTCACCTTGGGCGGAAGCCCGATCCCCGCGGTGTTTCCCGTCTTCTACCTGCCGACGCGCTACCTTCTGATCGGCGTCGGCCTGGTGCTCGGTCTCGGCATTCTCGCCGGACTCCTTCCCGCGCTGGCCGCCATGCGGCTCCGCGTTGCGGTCGCGCTGCGGAGACACGCATGATCAACTGGCTCTCCCAAGTGGCGGCGGTCACGCTCTTCAACCTGCGCACGATTCCCCAGCGTCGCGGTGCCGCCCTGGCCGCGATCGTGGGCATCGCCGGCGTCGTGGCGGTTCTGGTCGGCGTGCTCTCGATCGCCGAGGGCTTCCGCGCCGCCATGACCATCACGGGCCCCGACGACATCGCCATCGTCCTCCGCGCCAGCGCCGACACCGAGATGACCAGCGGCCTGAGCCGCGAGGAGACGCGACTGATCGCCGACGCGCCCGGCATCGCCCGCGGTCCCGAGGGCCCGTTGGCGTCGGCCGAGCTCTTCGTGATGATCAACCTTCCCAAGCGCTCGACCGGCACCGACGCGAACGTGCCGCTGCGCGGCGTCCAGCGCGCCGCCAGCGCCATCCGCGGCGACATGACGATCGTCGAGGGCCGGAACTTCGAGCCCGGACGCAACGAGGTGATCGTCGGCGCCGGAGCGGCGCGGGCCTTCGCCGGTCTCGACCTCGGCCACACGATCAAGGTGGGTCAAAGCCAGTGGAAGGTGGTTGGCATCTTCACCGGTGGAGGCGGTGCCGCGGAGTCGGAGATCTGGACCGACGCCGCCGTGCTCCAGCCCGCGTACCAGCGCGGCGACTCCTTCCAGTCGCTGTATGCCCGCCTCGAGTCTCCCGACTCCTTCGCGTCGTTCAAGGACGCGCTGACGACGGATCCGCGCTTGAAGGTGAAGGTCGTGCGCCAGCGCGAGTTCCTGGCCGAACAGTCCACCATGATCACGAGCTTCATCCAGACGATCGGGTTCTTCATCGCGGCCCTGATGGCGCTGGGTGCCCTGTTCGGGGCCCTCAACACCATGTACAGCGCCGTGGCGGACCGCACGCGCGAGATCGCCACGCTGCGTGCCCTCGGCTTCGGTGCCGCTCCCGTGATCATCTCGATCATGCTCGAGTCGCTGGTGCTCTCGCTCATCGGCGGTGCGCTCGGATCGGCCGTGGCGTACTTCGCGTTCAACGGCTTCACCGCCTCGACCATCAACTGGCAGACGTTCAGCCAGATCGCGTTCGCGTTCGCGGTCACGCCCCAGCTCCTCGTCATGGCCGTCGTTTGGGCCGCCGTGATCGGACTGGTCGGCGGGTTCTTCCCCGCGATCCGCGCCGCCCGACTGCCGATCGCCAGCGCCCTGCGCGAGGGTTAGGGTTGCGAACCCGATCGGGTGCCACACGCCGGGTGCCACACAACGCCGGGTGCCACGGCCATCCTGGCCGTGACGTACGTGCACCGCCTCGCCGCACGGCCGGGTGCCACGGCCATCCTGGCCGTGACGTACGTGCAACGCCTCGCCGCACGGCCTGGAAGGCCGTGGCACCCTCGCATCGCGCACGCCGTGTGTCATGTCACCCATGCCCGCAATGATCGACCGCACCCAATGCCGCCAGTACGATGCATCGCATCGAGGCTTCCCCGGCCTCATCGCTCGCTCGAAGAGGACCTTCCGATGCTGACCCGCCGCGCCGTTCTTCAGGCCGCTGCCGCCACCGCCGGTTCGCTGGCGGCCGGCTCGCTCCTTTCCGCGAACGTCCTTCCATCGCCGCGCCGCGCACGGTTCCGAGGGAAGCTCTCCAAGCTGCAGATCCTCCAGGTCGGCGTGGGGGGAACGATCGCCCCCGCCGACCGCAATCAGCTCGAGCAGCATCCCGACGTGGTCTTCGTCGGTCTTTGCGACGTCGACTCGGACGCCTTGTCCAGTGTCGCGAAGGACCGGCCGCAAGCCTTCACCTGCCGCGACTTCCGCGAGGCGTTCGACCGGCACGCGGACACGTTCGACGCGGTCGTGGTCTGCACGCCCGATCACAATCATGCCCTCGTCGACTTGACGGCACTCAAGGCGAACAAGCACGTCTACGGTCAGAAGCCGCTCGTGCAGCAGCTCTCGGAGGTCGCGGCGATCGAAGACGCGATCAAGCTCCGCCCGAATCTCGTGACGCAGGTCGGCAACCAGCGCATGGGTCCGCCCGGGCGCCAACATGCGGTGGACATCCTGCGCCGCGGTCTGCTCGGCAAGGCCATCGAGGCCCACGTCTGGGTGAGCGGCCCTCCGGACAAGGGCGACGGCTACTTCTACTACGGCGGACTGAAGGACCCGACGCCCCCACCGGCGAACCTCGACTGGGACCTTTGGCTCGGCGCCGCGATGGACGCGCCGTACCGCGAGGGACTGGCCCCGGTGCGGTGGCGCTCGTCCTGGGACTACGGCACCGGCCAACTCGGCGACTGGTGCACCCACCTGCTCGACGTCCTCTACTTCGCGTACGACCTGCCGTCGCCGATTGCGGTGCTCGCCGACACGCACTGGCCGAGCGACTTCTACCACGCCCAGCACGTCGCCTCGACGCTCACCTATCCAGTGGCGGGGCGGCCGGGCAGCGAGCGCTTCGCGCGGCCGGAGTTCGTCGTGCACTACTGCGACAAGAGCCAGGCGCCGTCACGGGCCTCGATCGGTCTCCCACCCGGCGCGTTCGGAGGTCTCGGCACATTGGTGGTCTGCGAGGGCGGCGTTCTCTACGTGCGGCCAGAGGGCGAGATCGAAGTCTGGATCGACGGCAAGCCGGTGGACTGGACCGCCATCCCCGGCCAAGGCGAGATCGCCGGACGCAACCATTGGCACGCCTGGGTCGATCGGATCATGGGCAAGCCGGATGCGTTCGTCCAAACGCCGTTCGCGGCCGGCGCGCGGATGGCGGAGGCGGGTCTGCTCTGCGCCAAGGCGGCCCGCTACCCCGGAACGGAACTCCGATGGGCCCGGGCGACGGTCTCCTTCGCGAACAACGACGAAGCCACGAAGTCGATCGTGCGCCGCGCGTACCGCCCCGGGTTCGAGCTGCCGGTGCTGTGAGGCTGGGGTTGGGACTCGAGGGATTGAACGTCGTGTATCGGGTGCGGATGCCGGGTGCCGGGTGCCACGGCCATCCTGGCCGTGACGGACGGGCAGCGCATCAACGCACGGCCTGGAAGGCCGTGGCACCCGGGAACAAACCTCGTCCGATCGCTCACGACCGATCATCGATCCTGGTCGCAAGCTGATCGATCACGCGCTCGATGCGGCGAAGCGTGTCCGCGATCTCACGCAGTTCACCGGACGGTGCGACCGTCGACGTCTCGGCACGATCCGGTCGCGCGACCTCGGCCGGTGCCCCGATGCCCGAAACCAGGTCCCGCTGCGCCAACACCCGGGCGCGGAATCCATCGGTGTCCACGACGCCCGTCAGCGAGACCAGGGCGGCGCCCGCACCACCTGTCTGGCCCGCGGTCTCGACGCTGAGTTGCTTCAGCCCAACGAAGCGCATGATCGGGCCTTCCACGGTGGACAAGTCGGTGATCTTCTCCAAGGGGATCGTCTTCTCCGTCTTGTTGAAGACGCCCTTGCGAACGATGAGGGCTCGACGCGTCAGCGTGGCCGACCAGCTCGCGACGATCTGGCGCAGGAGGAACGCGTAGACGATTGCCGCGATGATCACGAACGGAATCGTCACCACGAACAGGCAGATCGGGAGCAGGCCGATCCAGCGGTACGTGATGATCGCGTCCGTATCGAAACGGGCCTCGAGGAGGACGTCGCTCGCGTCGTTGGACATGCTCGGAGTCTACCCGCAGCCGCCGAAGGCGCCGGTCGCGACCACCGGATCCAGCTCGCGTCGCGATCACCGCCGCCTAGCATGGGGAGTCGAGGAGGCCTCGCCCCGGAGGATGCGCGTTGAACGTTCGTTGGCTGTTGGGTAACTACCTCGAGCCGCAGTGGTCGCTCGACGCAGCGCAGCGCCGCGAGGTCCATCGCATCGCCCACCGGAAGTACCTCTCCCGCACGACCCTGTTTGGGCTCACGGCGGTGTGGTTGGTGGCGATCCTCGTGTCGCTCAAGCTCTTCCAGTCGGCGCTCGGCGCCTCCCTGGCGATGTTTGGTCTGGGCAGGGTGGCCGCGGAGTTCCTGAGCCACGCATTCATCGTGGTGCCGCTCATCGTGGCAGGATCATGGACGTTCCGGTTCGTCTACCTCCGTCCGATCCGCCGCGCCATGCGCGACCTCGGCTACAACGTCTGCCTCAAGTGCGGCTACTGGCTGAAGGGGCTGGACGATCGAACACCGAGTTGTCCCGAGTGCGGCGCGGTGCTTCCCGTGGCACCCGCGGAGCACACGTGACCGGCCGATGGACGGGCCGACCACGCTCCGGACGCAGCCGCAACCGCTACACTCGACCTCGCCCCGGCCAGCGGAGCACACTTCCGTCATGCGACGTCCACGACTAGGCGACACGATCCGCTACGGGCTCGAGCGCATGATGATCGGCGGTGCCCACTACCAGCTCCTGCTGGTGGCCCTGGTCATCGGCCTCATCTCCCTGGCGGGCGGCGTTGTGGTGCGGGCCGGAACCGGCGACTTCCACGGCATGGGGGAAGCCACCTGGTGGGCGTTCCTTCGCCTCACCGATCCCGGCTACCTTGGCGACGACGAGGGCGTGTTGCGCCGCGTGGTCTCGACCACGCTCACGGTGCTGGGATACGTGGTGTTCCTCGGAGCGCTCATCGCCATCATGACCCGATGGCTGCTCGACTTGATGCAGCGTCTCGAGAGCGGCGTCTCGCCCGTGGCGGCGACGAACCACATCGTGATCATCGGCTGGACGGCGCGCACGGCTACGCTGGTGTCCGAACTTCTTGCCTCCGAAGGGCGCGTTCGGCGCTTTCTTCGGCGTCGAGGTGCCCGACGGCTCAAAGTGGTCATCCTCGCCGACGAGGTCGGACCGGCGCTCGTCCAGGAACTGCGCGACCGCGCCCCGGACAACTGGAACCCGCGACAGATCACCTTGCGCTCGGGTTCGAGCCTGCGGCCCGACCACCTCGAGCGCACCGACTTCATCAACGCTTCGGCGATTCTCGTACCGGCCCAGGACCGAATCGACCTGTCCGTCGAGGCGGCCGATTCCTGCACGATCAAGACGCTGCTCTCCCTCGGAAACCACCCGCTCGTGCGGGCAGGACGAACCTTGCCCCTGGCCGTGGCGGAGGTGCGCGATGCCCGCAAGATCCCGATCGCCCGGCAGGCGTACGAGGGCGCGATCGAGGTCGTTGCGAGCGACGCG